>JAPWUY010000188.1 GCA_028275295.1 Thermodesulfobacteriota bacterium
CAGAGAACTTGCTTCCCGGTGGTTCTCCCTTGACCCAAGAGAAGTCCTTGGCCTCAAGCCCCATGGAGTTCACCCTCGATCTGGGCCCCACGACTATCTTTCTCTCTTTCGGGATCACCCTCAGGACATAAAGGGGCTCCTTCCAGGGGATGCGGAGACCTCTTCTTTGGCCAACCGTGAAACCGAAGAACCCATCGTGCTCCCCCAGCTTCCTCCCTTCCCAGTCAACTATGTCCCCGTGACCTCCAAGGTCGGCTTCGGCATAGAGAGAGAGGAATTCCCTGTAGTCCCCACCCGGTATGAAGCACACTTCCTGGCTTTCCTCCTTTTCTGCCACACAGAGACCCTTTTTTCTGGCAATGGCCCTCACTTCCTCCTTTGTGAGCTCTCCCAAAGGCCAAATGATCCTCTTCAACTCCTCCTGTCCGAGGGTGAAGAGAAAGTAGGACTGGTCCTTGGACGGATCTCGACCCCTCAGGAGCCTCAATGGGCCCTCTTCTCCTTGGGGGGCCACCCTAGCGTAATGGCCCGTTGCCAATCCCTGGGCTCCACTTTCAAGGGCCATCTGGAGTAATGCGCCGTACTTCACCCATTGGTTACACCTGACACATGGGTTGGGGGTGAGCCCTGAGAGATAGGAGTCGACAAAATCCTTTATCACAGTTTCCCTGAAGACCCCCCTCAGGTCCACTGCCCTGAACTCGACTCCCAGCTGCCTGGCAACTTCCATGGCATCTCTCTTGTCTCGAGGCGAACAGCAAGTCTGCCTCCCTGTTCTCTTGGCGAGGCCACAGTCCCAAAGCTCCATGAAAACGGCCTCCACTCGGAACCCCTGCTCCAGGAGAAGGAAGGCTGCGGTTGCGCTGTCCACACCACCACTTAAGGCAGCCCAGATGGGACCTTTTTCCCTTGCCAGCATCTTCCCCACTTTTTCGTTCGCAGGCCAAATCGAGCTCACAAGATGGCCGTCTGCATTGCCCTACTGGGACAAACGGGTATGCAGAGTCCGCACCCGCTGCAGAGCTTGTTGTCGAAGCGAATCTCCATTGTTGCCCGGTCCACATGCAGGGCCTGTGTGGGACATATGGCGGTGCATGCCCCGCAGTGGTAACACTTCTCCTCATCCCTCTGGATGTCCTTCTCCACGGGCTTTACCACTATGCCGCAATCCTTCAAGTACTTGATCCCCTTTCTGTAGTTGGAGAGAGGACCGCTCAGCTCCATCACCATATAGCTTTCTTGCCTGGGGAGGACCTCGGCCTTGAGGATGTTGAAAACGAGGTCATAATCCTTGACCAGTCGATAGACAATGGGTTTGTCCCAAGTGGACTTGGAAAAATAGAGCACTATCCTCTTCGAGACCTCCTTGGTCATGTGTCACCTCCTGGAGCTATGGGGCTTTCCCTACCTTTCTTCTATGATAGGCCTCTCGTGCGCAGAGGTTCAAGGGAACCCATTTGAGGAAGCCTATGGGAAAGGCCCGTCAAGGACTTGGGGGTCCATCCCTTGTGCTGAATGAGAACCTGAAACCCCCCTTGAGGATGTTGGGGCATCATCAGACTCCTCAATGCTAGCTTCTCCTGCCAGAATTCGGCCTGGGAGCCCGAGGAACGCCTCTTTTCCTGTTCGGCCATCTCTTCCAGTAGACCCAGATTGAGCAAGAACTTGTCCTGTGTGATGATCCCGGTGGGAGCGAGACCCACTTCCTCGCCAGCTCTGATGAGGGCCGAGAAGTTCACGTGGGAACAGATGTCCTGGCCCCCAGGAAGCTCGTAAGGATCGCTGCTGGCCCTGTGGCCCCTGTATGTCATGAGAGAGCCTCCACTCCTCGAGGGATGGAATGCCTCAGCCCCCCTGAAGCCAAAATCCACCGTGATCACAGTCCCTTTTTCCAGAGAGGCTCCCACTGACCGAATCCACTCCAGGGCCTTGAGCCCAACCTCCACCCTTTGACCCTCCTGGAGGTGTGCGCCCTCTGTCTCGAGATATTCGCGAATCCTATGATCCGTGAGCTCTCCAAGAACCTCCTCTGTCTCTCGATCCCCGACCAAAACGAGGACCTCCCTCAACTCGCCCCCTCTCATCTCTACGAGATGAACCGGAAGAGAATCCACCAATTCATTGGATAGAATGCACCCACGGACCTTTCTTCGGGAGAAGAAATCAGCTGGGGCCTCCCATCTCACATTGGGGAATTGGGCCAGGTTCGCCCTCTGGATTGATTGGAGCATGGGGCTCACTTCCACCAGTGTAACTTCGAGATTTTCCATCAATAGGGGGGCCTTGCGGGATATTAGCTCCAACATGTCCCTCATCATCTGGCCCTTGCCAGGTCCCACTTCCACGAGCTCGAAAGATTGGGGAGACCCCATCTGCTCCCAGATCTCCATTACCTGCCTCGCCATGCACCTGCCAAATGCGGGATGGACCTGGGGATAGGTGATATAATCCCCGCCTTTCCCCATCGGTGCTCGAGGGGCAAAGTAATAGCCCAGCTCTGGATGATAGAGGCATATCTCCATGTAGAGGGCGAAGGGAATCGGCCCCCTTTCCTTGCAGATCTCCTTCAAATGTTCCCTCAGGGAAAAGAGGCGGTCCTTTTCAGGCGTCAAATTTACCCTTGCTCACTCAGAACCGTATACATGGGAGAGGGCTGAAAACCTATTTGGCACCTCCAACCTGTCCTCCTCGAGGAACCTCTCCAAGGCCTTCCTAGCGATGCACCTGGAGTACCTGGACCAGCAGTTCTCCTTCTGGCAGAAACTGTGACTGGAACTCTCCTCCCTCTTTATCTGGTGATGTGGACACATGAAGCACGATCTCAGCATCATGGCTTTTCTCCCTCAAACCTTCTCAGCGAACGTCATCCTTGGATCTTCTCTAGCAGGGATTCGTGAATTTGAACCCTAGCTTGGAATCCGAGCACTTGCAGGAGTATCTCCACCCTGCCATTGTCGTCGAGCTCTCTTTCGAAAAGGGCCAACAAATCCTTGAAAGGCCCGGACTTGATTCTCACCCTGTCCTTGGGCTTGAGCCTCCTTCCCACCCGGACGAGACCCTGCTCATCCATTTGATCTTTTATGGTACGAACGACCTCATCCGGGACCGGAACAGGATCCTCCCCAGCCCCTACAACCCTCCTGACCCCCCGAGTCCACAACACATAGGGATAATCCTGAGGATAAGCGAAACGAGCGAAAAGATAGGAAGGGAAAAGGGGCCTTATGGCCTCCCCTGCCCGAAGCCTCCAATACCTCACCACCTTTATCCTCGGGAAGAAGAGCTCGAAGCCCTTTTCTCCGAGGCCACTCAGGGCCTTCTCCTCCTCCCTGGGATTGGTCTGCACCACAAACCAAAGCCGGGATCCTTCTTCGCCGCGTCCGTTGCCACTTTTCTCCACGGAGCATCCTCCAAATGGGGCTCGGAAGCTCTCGCCAAAGAAGGCCCCATCTCCATATGTTATGTAGACTATTCTCCCGCGCCACCCCTGTCAATGGCCTGGAAAAGGACCCTGCCTTTCCTTGTTTTACCTCAAAATGAGAATACCTGGGACTCCCCTCCATGTCGCCCATATCCCTTCGATGGACCCACCCCAGCGAGGGCCTTGCCCTCACATCATAGCCCCCATCCGCCAAGGGACGAATTCCATGTCGCCATAGCCCAGAAGCTCGCTCTTCGTCCTCTCTCCGGATGCGACATCCAGGATCTTTTGGAAGATCCGAGCTCCGACCTCGGCGACGGACTCCTCGCCTCGAATTATCGTCCCACAGTCTATGTCCATATCGTCTTCCATACCGTGGAAGAGCTCGCTTGTTGTCGCAAGTTTCACCACAGGAACTGGCTTGCATCCGAAGGCTGAGCCTCTACCTGTCGTGAAAGCGATCACGTTTGCCCCTCCAGCCACCATTCCCGTTACTGAGGCCGGGTCGTACCCTGGGGTGTCCATGAATACGAGTCCCCTGGATCGAACCTCTTCCGCATACTCGTAAACCTCCATGAGCGTCGTGGTCCCGCCCTTGGAGACCGCCCCCAGAGACTTCTCCAGTATGGTGGTCAGGCCTCCCCTCTTGTTTCCGGGAGAAGGGTTGTTGTCCATCTCTCCCTCATTGTTCCTCACATAGGACTCCCACCACCTTATCCTCTTGAGGAGCTTCTGAGCAATCTGTGGGGAGGAGGCCCTTTCCATGAGGAGGTGCTCCGCACCGTAGATCTCGGGGGTCTCGCTCAGAATCACTGTGCCTCCATGGGAGACGAGCATGTCCGCAGCGAATCCCAAAGCTGGATTCGCGGTTATTCCCGAGTAAGCGTCCGAGCCTCCGCATTCCACCCCGAGGACGATCTTCTCAGCTGAGATCTCCTCGCGCTTTGCCCCTTGTGCCACCTTGAGCATCTCGCGAACTATCTCCACCCCTTTCTCGATCGTCCTCTGGGTGCCCCCTTGGTCCTGGATCACGAGGGACCTCACAATGGGGCCATTTTCACCTCTTGCAGCCATCAAAATGTTCTCTGGCTGATTAACCTCGCACCCCAATCCCACAAGGAGAACACCTGCAAAATTGGGATGGTTCATGTACCCGGTGAAGACCCTCCTGAATGCCTCGAACCTCTCCCCAGAGCCTTTGCCAGCACAACCCTCCCCGTGAACGAGGGCAACCACTCCATCCACTCCGGGATAGCGCATTCCTTGGAAGGCATCGGCTATCCTCCTAGCAACAGTAGCTGAACAGTTCACCGTTGATATGATGCCTATGTAATTTCTGGTCCCGATCCTTCCATTGGACCTTGGGATACCCAGGAACTTCGCCCTGGGTGTGACTTCTGGGAGGTCTTCCTTTCCCAGAGCCTTTGCCTTCGCGTATCTTCGTCTTCTTGGAGCCACGGCCAAGTTGTGGGTGTGAACCCAGGAGCCAGCAGGTATGTCCTTTTTGGCTATTCCTATTGTGTGGCCGTACTTGAGGATGCGGGTCCCTTCTGGGATGAAGGTCGTTGCCACCTTGTGGCCTTTGGGGATAGCCTCCATCACTTGGACCCTTTCTTCCTCTATGAATTCTCCTGGAGATAGATCCCTCAGGGCCACGACAACATTGTCCTTCTTGT
>JAPWUY010000187.1 GCA_028275295.1 Thermodesulfobacteriota bacterium
CTTGTATCCCTTGGACCCCAGGTACCTGATGGTTATGTCGTCCACGGAGTTGAACCCCTCTGTCCCCACTTTGAGCTTCCCCGGATTTTCCTTGGCATAGTTGAGAAGGTCGTGGATGGTCTTGAAGGGGCTATCGCTCCTCACGAAGAGAAAGGATGAGCACTTCTGGGTACGAGTGATCCACTCCAAATCCTCTATCTTGTGCCTCGAGGTCCCAGCTGCCACGGTATTCAAGGTACTGGCAATGTAAACTGCAATGGTATAACCATCCGCTTTGGCAGCCATGAGATCGACGATTCCCGTATTGCCAGATGCACCAGGCTTATTGGAGACAGGAAAAGGCACCCCGAGGATCTTCTCCAGGAGGCCTCCCAGCATTCTGGCCATCTGGTCAGCTCCTCCCCCTACACCCCAGGTGCATATGAAGTCCACAGGTCGGCTGGGATACTTTTCCTGGCCTGCTGCCTGCCAGACCCCCATTGTCAGAAATCCCAAAACCAAGATCGAGAGTACCTTGCGTTTCATGGATGCACCTCCCCGAATTTTTTTGGGCTCAGAGGCCCAAGATGTGCCGGATGAGATTGCAATACTTGATGTAGGATTCTCTTGGGTAAGGGTTTGGCCTGGGAGATTGGTTCCGAAGATGGAGGAAGATCGGACCTGGGGTTTCACCCCTCGAGGCGGACAAGCCCGGGTGAGCTTACCCTTGGGACCGGGTGGCCCTATCTTGTGGTAGACCTTTTGCGGGAAGACAAAGGGTTGCCCTCCCCTTTCTCTAGGCGGAGAAGAAGGGCCGAGGATCTCTCTCGGTGGGAAAAGGATCTCGTGGGGAAAGACCCCCCAACCTGAAGGGTAACACAAAGGGCTCAGGGGCACCTTCAATTGGTTGGAACTCGATCTTGGAGCTCGAAGCTCAAAGGTGGGATCTCGCCTGGAGCGGATTATCTCCATTTGATTCCCCTTTCTTCCAAACGAGGGAAAGAGGAGGTGCCCCCTTCTCTCCTCAAGGCTTGTCCTGGAAGCTCACCCCAACAATGCCTTCACCATGGAGCCCACCTCCGAGGGCTTCATGGCCACCTTCACTCCCACACTCTCCAGGGCCTCGGTCTTCCCCTGGATTGTTCCCTTGCCCCCGCTTATTATGGCCCCGGCATGGCCCATCTTCTTCTCGGGTGGAGCTGTCCTTCCTGCGAGAAACGCGACCATGGGCTTCGTGAACTCTCCTTTTGCGATGAGCTCGGCCGCCTCTTCCTCCATGGTCCCGCCTGGTTCTCCCACAAGGACAACCGCCTCGGTTTTGGGATCGGCCTGGAAGAGCCTCATCACGTCCACGAACCTTGTCCCGGGCACGGGATCGCCTCCCAACCCAACGACCGTTGTCTGGCCGAGACCAGCCTTGACGATGTGGCTCGCTATCTCATTGGTGAGGCTTCCGCTTCTGGTCATTATCCCCACAGAGCCAGGCCTGTACACATGCCCAAGCCAAAATGGGACGAAACCCAGCATGGCCTCTCCCAGAGTGGCCACCCCCGATGTGTTGGGGCCAACTATCATGGCTCCCACTTCGGATGCGAAGGCCTTCATCTCCAGCATGTCCTGGATGGGGACCCCATCAGCGAGAAGCACGAGCTTTCTTATCCCGGCATCCAGGGCCTCGAAGACCGCGTCCTTGCAAAATGCCGGGGGAACGAAGAGGACCGATGCCTCGCATCCCTTCTCCTTGACGGCCTTCTTGACGCTTCCGTAAACAGGCACCCCGTGGACCCTCTCCCCAGCCTTCCCAGGGGTGACACCTGCCTCTATTCTCGTTCCGGCCTTCAACATCCACTCGGTCCAGAACGTCCCTTCGCTTCCCGTTATTCCCTGAACCAGCACTCGCGTGTCCTTGAATACGAAGATTCCCATTCCCCATCACTCCTTGGCCAATTCCACTGCCCTTCTTACTGCCTCTTCTGTGTCGTCATATGTGGGTATCCCTATGGAACGGATGAGCTCCCTCGCCCTCTCCTCGTTGGTTCCACGGACCGCTGCCACAATGGGAAGCTCAGGCTTGAGCTCCTGGATTGCCTTGACGAGTCCTTCCGCTATGACATCGGCACGGGCAACGAGGCCAAAAGTCACTATGAGAAGGACTTTGACCTGGGGATTTTTTAGGGCTATCCTCAGGGCGGTTGCTGACCTGGTGTAGGTGGCTCCCCCGAACTCCATGAAATTGGCGGCCCTCCCACCGTTCATGTGGATGAGATCCAAAGTGGTCATGGTGAGACCAGCCCCCGTGCACAGGACCCCTATGTTCCCATCCAGCTTCACATAGCTGAGGCCATTTTCCGCTGCCTCGTACTCGAGCTCGTCCTCGAACTGCTCCGGACCACGCTTGAACTCTTTCTGGCGGAAGAGGCTATTGTCGTCTATTCTCACCTTGGCATCCCCAGCGACGAGCTTGCCATCCCTCTCCAAAACCAGGGGGTTTATCTCCACAAGTTCAGCATCCAGGGACCGAAAGAGCCCATAGAGGCTAGCCATTACCTGTGAGACGCTCCTTGCCTGCTCACCAGAAAGGCCCATTTCCGATACCGTGTCCCTTATCTGATAAGGTCTAAGGCCCCTGAAGATATTCACGGGCTGTCTCACGATCGCCTCTGGCTTCTGGGAAGCTATCTCCTCTATCTCCATTCCCCCTTCGCCGCATGCCACAAGGACAGGCATTCCAGCTGCGGGATCGATGGTCACGGATAGGTACATCTCCTTCTGGATATCGAGAGGCTTCTCGAGAAGGACAGAGGTTATGGTCTCACCGCCATGCCTTCTTCCGATCCACTGGGTGACGCACTCCACTGCCTCATCCTGGGAATGACAGAAGCGAATCAGGCCAGCTTTGCCCCTCTTTCCCGCAAGCACCTGGGCCTTGGCCACAACTGGGAGTCCCATCTGCGCCACTGCGGCCCTGGCTCCATCCTCGTCCTTGGCGAGAATCCCTTGGGGAACAGGGATCCCCGCCCTTTTGAAAAGCTCCTTTCCCTGATACTCGTAAAGTTTCATGGCATCTCCTGCTCGCGCATCCTCAGGTGCTGTAAAGGTCGTATCCTATCTCGAAGGCCCTCTTGTTCTCGTCTTTGAATTTGGGTATCACCTCCAGCACTGTGGATAGCACCACATCCTTATCCAAGATGCCCAGGGCCTTGGTCAGGGCACCGATCATGATGGTATTGGCGTAGATGGCCCGTCCCAGCTTCTCCACCGCCACGTCCTTTGCAGCGATCGGGACCTGGCGGACCTTCTTGGACTCGTCCACTTGCACAAAGGCTGGATCGTACAGGATCACCCCATCCTTGACCAAATGGCCGAATTGGTTGTACGCAGCCATGGAGAAGGCACAGAAGAAATCGGGGTCCTCCACAAGGGGACTGTCTATCTCCTCCTTGGATATGACCACCTGTGCCCTCACGTATCCGCCCCTCTGCTCTGTTCCGTGGCTTTTGAGCATGGTGACTCTGAAGCCCTGACGCACGGCTGCCATGCCCATCACTTGGCCGAGCCTCACCACTCCTTGGCCACCAAAGCCGCTGGCCAGTATCTCAATGCGTTCCTTCATTGGCGTACCTCCTTTGGATCTCCGCGACCTTCTCCCTCACCACTTGGGAGAACTCCGGCCGGGAGTTGCTCGCATCGTAGTAGATTCCGGTGCTCCACAGGGTGTCTGGCTTCTCCTGGCCTAGGGGAGCCGCATGGTCCTTGATCCACCTGTAAATCTTGGCAGGCTCCCTGGAGCCGAGAGCCGTGTTGGCGAAATTGGTGGTGCAAGGGTATATGACGTGGATCAAGGAGAAGCCCCTGTTCTGGAGGGCCTTCTTCACAGTCTCCACCATGGCTCTACCATCTGTGCTCACATGGCGGGCCAGAAATGTGGCACCCGCTGCCTTGAGGATCATGAGGACGTCCTGGTCCTTCTGGACCCAGTTGGGCTCGAACATGCCATAGGGGCTACTGTCAGTCACGACACCAGGGGGAGTTGTCCATCCATACTGGCCGCCTGTGGACTGGTATCCCAGGTTGTCGCAGACCATTATGGTCATGTCGCAATTGGTCCTGGCACAGTGGAGAAGATGGTTGAAGCCGATGCCGAAGGCATCTCCATCTCCCACGGTCATGACTATGCGCTTCTCCGGAGGGAGAACCACCCTGAGGCCCCTCGCAATGGCATAGACCCTTCCGTGGGTGCCAGCGAAGCTGTCCCCTTTCCAGGTGGCATAGGTCTGTCTTCCGGCACACCCAATTGAGGTGGCCCATATTATGTCCTCCACCTTGTAACCGAGTTCGTGGATGGCCTGAACCATGGCCTTGTGGCACTGCCCAAGGCCACATCCAGAGCATGCGGTGCTAGGTATTTTCCTAGATCTCAAGTAGTTTCGCGCCAAGTAGTCCATCACCACGCCTCCCATTCCCATCCCTTTCGGGTCAAAGGCTCCCCATTGAGGAGCTTGTCGAACATCTCGTGGAGCTCCGCCACAGTGGGAAGCTCCCCGCACTTGCCGAAGAAGTGAATCTCGCTTCCTTTGGGCGCTGCCCTCTGCACCTCCCTCACCATCTGGCCATCGTAGTTGAGTTCCACTGAGAAGTAGATGGCCTTATTGGTGAAAAGCTCATCCGGGAAAGGCCAGAGGCTGATGGGCCTTATCATCCCCACCTTCTGTCCTTTTTCCCTCGCCTTCTTGACCGCTGTCTTGACGACTCTCGATGGGGTGCCATAGGCCACCACAATGAGCTCGGGATCGTCGTCCAGAAAGAGGGTGTCGTACCTCATGATCAAGTCTTTGTGGTTTCGGATCTTGTAGATGAGCCGATAGGCGTGCTTGTGCTGGGCCTCCACTGTCTCTATGTCGAACCCCTCTTCCGTTGGGGTCCAGTCGGAGCACAGGACATTCTTGCCTTTTCCCACCACAACTGGAGGAAGATCTATCTCGTCAGTTGGCGGGTAGAAATCCGGCCCAGGATGCACCTTCCTCTCCATGAACCTGAGACCCATGGCCGCTTTTTCCTCGTCGGTCTCGGGAATGCTTATGTCCTCCCATCCATCGGTTATGAGCTGGTCTGCCAGGA
>JAPWUY010000210.1 GCA_028275295.1 Thermodesulfobacteriota bacterium
TCCCACCGTGCCCGTCAACCCGAAAAGGGAGGCGGTCAGCAGGTTAGCCTGTGGGCTTATATGCCAAAGGAAAGCACCCCACATGGCCGCTACAGACACGACCAAATCCCGCACAAGATAGTAGAGGCCGAACATACGGGCCTTGTAGGGGTGGGGAGACAAATCCATGATGAGGGCCTTTCGGGTTGGCTCCCCGAACTCCTTGAGTCCTCTCAGTATGAAGGCGCCAATAAGCCACTCGAAGGACTGACTCCAAAAGAGGACGAGAGGGAAGAGGGTAAAGAATACGAAGGTGGTGAGCACAAAGGGTTTCTTGCCGCTTCTATCAGCAAAGTATGCCACGGGGATATAAACCAGCACTGCTGTGGCCATCTCAATCGTAGTCAGGATTCCGAATTGCAAGGCCGTCACCGGCTCCCTGATCGCTTTCATGCACCAGACAACCACAAATGCATAGGGAATCTGCTCGCAGAATCTCACCAATATGTCCGCAACGAGAAGGGTCCTCATGGCCGGGCTCATAAGGCCCAGAAGCCTGAAAGGGCTCCTCTGAGGGTGTGTTTGCCCACAAGGTGACCCTTGAGCCCTCTCTTCCATCTCCTCCTCGATCATCCTCTGCTGGAGCACCAGGGCCGCCAGTGTCATCAACAGTGCCACTCCGAAGGCCATGCGCACGCCGTCTCTCTCCCCCCAAACGCCTATAAATGCGCCCCCCAATACCGGACCTAGGGCCATGGGGATCCTTCTCACCAAGGAGTGCATACTCACTCCCATGGTGCGCTTGTTCGGAGGCAAGACCTTGTAGATCAGGCTTATTGTGGCAGGAAGGGAAATGGCTGACCAAGAGATGAAAAGCACAGCTCCCGCGAGCACAGCTTGCCAGGCAGGTATGAGGATCACGAAGGAGAAGCCCACCATTGCAACGAGGTTGAAGATCATCAAGGACCGCTTGATGCCAATTCTGTCCGATAGGTAGCCTCCCAGGAACGAATAGAGAGCCGAAAGCAAGTTATCCATGGCCTGGAGAAGGCCAATGGCCAGAGGGCCTCCCCCCAAACCGAGCAGGTAGATGGGAAGAAAGCGCTCTCCCATCCGCTCGCCCATGCCCACTAGCACTACCATCCCCAGTACTCCCACAGTGCTTCGCTTGAGGCCGAGAAAGCCTCCAAGGCGTGCTGCTTCCCGGCCCATTTTCCTCCAGGTCGTGATGCCACCCTCACTCCTAGGCTCCATTTCCGATGGATCTCCTTTCTTCCCTGAGGCCTTCTCCCATACCAGAGATCACTCTCATCTTATCCTGAATCTTCATGGCTCCACATACCTGCCCTCGGTCCAGCAACGGGGTTCAACTATCGAGGTCAGTGGAATGTGTAGTGGGGAATCAGTCGATTGCGACCAGAGATGGGCTGGTCAAAAAGATGAAAGCCCCAGAGGCCCCCTGCCTCGGAAGAAAGCAGTCGCTCGGGATCTGCTCCCCACGTTTGCCGGGGCAAAGTCTTCCTCGCATTCCCTGGGTCTCCAAGGGCTCATGCACGATATTGGTCGGGGGAGCAGTTTTGGATCCCGCCTCGGATTTTTTTGGAGGATGAGCTCCCCCTTGGATCTTCGACGCTGGAGCGCCTTTTAGGCCCCCTCTTTTGCAGGGCGAACCGAGGATGGGGGATCAGTCCGGTTCTTCGGGAGCATATTCTCTGTAGAGCTCGTTCAACCTCCTCAAGGTCTCATCTATTCTATCGTTTATGGTTCCGGGCTCGAAGGTGCCGTCTTCCTGAAGCTCTCCGGCCTTGACACCCGTAAGTATCTCCATCGCCTGGTCCACATGCTCTACTGCGAATACGTGAAACTTCCCCTTCCTCACTGCCTCTAGCACTTCCCTGTCCAGCATCAAATCCTTTATGTTCCCGGCCGGGATTATCACTCCTTGGGAGCCCGAAAGCCCCTGGAGCTTGCATATCCGGTAGAAACCTTCCACCTTTCTGGTCACATCACCAACAGGCAGCACTTCTCCGTGTTGGCTCACCGCACCTGTGACGGCTATTCCTTGATCCACTGGAAGATCCGCCAAGGCCGATAGAAGGGCGCAGAGTTCAGCGCAGGAGGCACTGTCTCCCTCCACATCCTCGTAACTCTGTTCGAAACACAAGCTGGCTGAAAGAGAAAGGGGCTTGTCTTGGGCAAAGCGCCATTTGAGGAAGCCCGTGAGGATCAAAATCCCCTTGGTATGGATATTTCCCCCTAGCTTGGCCTCCCTCTCTATATCCAAAACCCCATCCCTTCCCAAAGAGATGCTTCCAGTGACCCTGGTGGGCCTGGCGAAAACATGGTCCCCCAGGTCGTACACGGACAGCCCATTGACCACCCCGACGGCCCTTCCCCTAGTGGAAATTACGAGAACTCCCTGTTGGATCAGCTCCTGGATCTTCTCCTCAGGGAGATTGGACCTCTTGGTCTTCTCCTTTATGGCCTTCTCCACGTGGGCAGCGCTTATGGTCTTGGCTCCCTCCTCTTTGGCCCAGATGTGGGATTCCCGCACGATGTCCTCCACTTCCGAAAGCTGAAGGGTCAGTTTCTCCTGATGTCCCGCAAGCTCGGAGCCGTATTCCACAAGCCTTGCCATGCCCGTTCTGTCTATGGGGAGGAGGTTCCACTTGCGGCAAACCGTTGCGAGATACGAGCAGTAAGCCTTCACCTCCTCCGGCCCTCTGTCCATCTCGTCATCCAAATCGGCCTTGACCTTGAATATCTTTCGGAATTGGTCGTCATACATGTACAACATCTGATGGAGAGCTGGGCTCCCTATCAGGATCACCCGGCACTGGAGAGGGATGGGCTCCGGAGACAGACCCTTCGCTGTCACCATACCCATCTGCTCGCCCGTGTCCTCTATGCGCACTTCTCCGAATCGAAGTGCCCTCTTCAGGGCCTCCCAAGCCAAGGGCCACTGAAGGACATCCTCTGCCTGGAGGATGAGAAATCCGCCATTGGCCCTGTGGATTGCCCCAGGCCGGATCAGCCTTATGTCCGTGGTCAGGACGCCCATCTCCGCCCTTCTCTCCACCTTACCGAAGAGATTGGAGTAAGTGGGATTGGGTTCCATGATCACAGGGGCTCCCCCGTCTTGGGCATGCTCCACAAACAGGTTCACCTGATACCTGTCCCAAGGGGACTCCCCTGTCTGGGAAAATTCCTCCTCCTCTTCTTCCTCCCACGGAGCCAGTTCCTCTATCCTCGTGAGGATGTCCTCCTTCATCTCCTGGAAGAATCTCTGGACACCCGGAACATCCCTGTACTTCTCCTCCATCCGCTCGAAGAGAGGGTCCAAGGTCTCTGCTGCAACTTGTTTCCTCAAAGTGGCCTCCCTCTCCCGGAATGCCCTATCCATGGCCTGCATTTCCCTGGCCACTCGGTTCAGCTCAGCGTGGAGGGCCTCGCCCACAGACTGGAGGCGAGCTCTTTCCTCGTCATCCAGGGCCCTTATCTCCTCCTCGGTCATGCTCCTTCCATCCCTAGCGGCCGAGATGGACATTCCCTCGCCAGTTATGTGGAGAATGAAACCTTGCCCTTCCACCTTCTTCTCCAGCTCCCTGAGGAGAGCTGCCTTCTCCCTGTCCAGATTCGACTGGAGAGCATCCCTTCTCAGCTGATACCCATCAGCTCTGAAAGCCTTGGAAAGCTCTGCCTGTATTTCCTTGACCAAGAATTCCACATCGTTTCTGAATACCCGGCCCATGCCAGCGGGCAAGGAAAGGGCCCTCGGTTTGTCGAGGTCATTGAAGTCGTTGACATAAACCCAGTCATTGGGTGCGGGCAGGGTCTTGGCCACCCTTCCCAGGTAGGAGGTCACGAGAAAGGTCTTTCCTGTCCTTGCTGGGCCTGAAACAAAAACGTTGTAATCCCGTTCCGCCACTCTCGTGGCCAGCTCCAGCGCCCTCAAAGCCCTTTCTTGACCTATTATTCGGCCATCCAGGGGAGGAATATCGTCAGTCGTATCTGCTGGGATTTGAGACAGCCTGCATGTGCCCCTGAGAAGCCTCCAAGGCACCCTGGGTCCCTGGGTGGATGGATCCCAGGCCAGTCTTTTCCCGCCTCTCAAACCAACCTTTTGTCTTTTGGACATGGGAAAGAACTCTCTGTTTTTCTGGTTGCAATTTTAGGGCCTAAAGGGAATAGGGGTCAAGGATCCCTGGAAGCCGCATATTCATTCGAGCTCAAGGACGTGTCTTTGGACGAGTTTCTTGACCGCTTCGGACTTCTCGAGCCTGCATATCAGTGTCTTTTTCCCCGACCTCACCACGACCAGATTTTCCACGCCCACCAGGGCCACGATCTCCTCCGGGTCCTCGCAGAAGACCAGATTTTCCTTGGACTCCTCGCAAAAGATTCTCGCCCTGTGGGCATTTCCCTCTCCATCCTTGGGCAAGAAGTCTCTCAGGGCAGCCCATCCCCCAACATCGCTCCACTGAAACCTCCCCACAGCGCACCTCACCGTGGAGGCCTTCTCCATCACCCCGTAATCGATGGAAATGGGCTCCAGAGCGGCGAAGGCCGTCTCCAATTCTCTGGGCCACTCTTGCGTGCCAAAGCTTTTCATGGCCTGAGAAAGAAGCTCCAGGTGGATGGGGAGATGAAGCTCCAACTCCCTGAGAATGGCCTCCGTGGTCCACACGAACATTCCGGAATTCCACATGAATCTGCCAGAGGCGAGGAATTCCGCGGCCTTCTTTTCAT
>JAPWUY010000449.1 GCA_028275295.1 Thermodesulfobacteriota bacterium
GGGGAAGGGACCGGATTGCCAAAACCCTGGGCTTCCATCCATCCGTTGCGCCCCTTAGGATCGCAGCTCTAGCCATTCGCCAACTCTCATCCAAAAGGATGTGGCTTTGATGGAGGATCTGGAAGAGAACGAGGACAGGACCTTTGGGCAGAGGAGTTCGAGCAAGAGCCCTCTTGAGCTCCCAGAGGGTGAGGCTTGAGGCCGTAGCAGCTGTCACCAAAACGCTCGCCGTGCCCCTCGCAACTATCTTCCACGGGATTGATAGCTGCCCTTTGAGGACCTCCCCTGAAGCCCGAGCCCCTCCGCTCGCCTCTATCCATGGGGAGAGGAAAAAAAGAGGGCCTAGCATCATCCCACAAAGGATCAGGACCCGAACACAGATCCTGGCCGGAAGCCCTGTGGCCAAGATGTAGATTGCGAGCCCTCCGAGAAGGAGAGCCAAGCCCATGACCTCATGGGGCGAGGAGATGAGGCATCCCACGAAGACGAGGAAGCCCACCATGAGCCGGGTCCTCGGGTCCAAATTTCTCAATGGACCTTTTCCCGATCCCCAGATGGCGATGAACAGGGGCTCTTTCATGACTTTACTCCAGAGACCATATAGCGATCGGGCTCGTCCCTCGTCTCCAAAACTGAAAATCCTTCCTGGGAGAGCATCTGAGCGAGCTCTCCTGCGGGGATCAAGAGGTCCTTCTCAATGGGCCAGCCTGCCTGGGAATGAATCAAGTTGACCCTCTCCCTCGATATGAGATGCCAAATGTGGAGGAATCCCCCCGGGGCCAAAACCCTGTTGATCTCCCTGATTACCCCTTTGGGATGGGAGAAATGGGGCCATGAGGAGAAACATATCACCCTTTTCAAGCTCCCATCCTTGACTGGGAGGAAAAGACCATCTCCGCAGATGCGAAGGAGCCTCGGGTCCTTGAATTTCTTGGCGGCCTCGAAGTGCATCCCCAAAGAGATGTCAACGGCCAAGACCCTACCCTCGTTTCCGAGCCTGGACAAGAGACACTCGCTCAGATTTCCAGTCCCAGACCCAAGATCCAAGACTATCTCCGATTCTCCCACCTGCAGCTCTTCAAGTCCCTCTTTGAGCCTTCTCCGGATCAGGTGGAGGTCCTGAGCCGAATCCCAACTCTTGGCCAGCCTGTCGAAAAAGGCCCTTTTTTCCTCGAGGATCATGGCCCGTGGCCCCCCTGATGGGTCTTCTCCTTGATCATCCTCACAAAAGGAGGCACCACCGCAAGCATCAGGATCATCCCTGGCCATCCGCTCACGAGCGAGACTCCAGCCAGGAACCCCGCAGGAAGCTCCATGAAGATTGCGAAAAAGTATGTGAGGGCTACATTCACAATCCTTCCCAGGACCAAAGCAACGAGAAGGACCGAGAAGGACCCCAGCCGGGGAAGCCGACGGGAAAGAAGGGATATTGTGAATGCCATCACCGCAAGCTCCAAAGACATGACGAAAGCCACAGGTGGATAAAAAGGCGGCATCCCCGTGAGGGCTCCGGAGAGGAGAGGACACATGATGGAGACACTCATGGAGAGCCCAGGCCTCACTAGAAAGGCTAAAGCCACAAGGGGGATGTACATGGGCATGAAAACCCGTCCCAAGTGGAGGAGGTGGAAGAGGAAAGGAAGGAGG
Organism: Thermodesulfobacteriota bacterium; assembly: GCA_028275295.1. GTDB lineage: Bacteria > Desulfobacterota > Desulfocorpusculales > Desulfocorpusculum > Desulfocorpusculum > JAPWUY01. Next base: position 1,648 of record JAPWUY010000449.1, read on the forward strand.
AGAGCCGCTGCGCCCAATACACCCCCGTAAGAAAGCTCCAATGCATGGGCCTTGCGGTCCAAATCGTCCATTCCCCCCTCTTAAAGGAAAAGCCACGAAAGCGTCTTTTCCTTGAAGGAACTCCTCGCCTTCGTGGCTTTGGTCTCGGGCTTCTTGCCCAAAGGAGGTTTTTACAGGATCCTCTACTGACTGTCAACCCACAGGGCCCTGCCTTGGGGCCAGCCTGGTGCCTCCCCGTGAACCGCTTCTCCACGATGGAGAAGGCATCTCCTCGAACCCATCTTGGAGATCCAAAGTGAGGAAAGGGCATAGGGCCTTGGATTTGTCCGATCTCGCTCGGGAAGACCTGCCCAATTGCGGTCATGGACCTCTTGATAGGGTCCAACCGAGGCTCCTTTTCCCTTTCAGGTCTCAGGCTCAGGGGTTAAGGATATGGGTAAGGGCTCAGGATGTTGCCCATATAGAAACCCTCGAATATCTCGAACGATGGTGGGACTGTAGCGGAAAGGGAGGATGAGAGTGTCCTCTGATTTTGGCCCTTCGAGGCAGCGAAACTCGAATGTCCCCCACACAAGTGGGTGACAGAGGATAAGGGATATTAGCGGCTAAACAAGATCCAGGTCAAGAGAAGGGGATGCCATCTCGAGATGGGCCTAAATGGGGTGTGAACCAAAGGATCAGGATGGCGGCTCTAAGGAGGATCCCCCTTACACGGTGAAGATACGGTGGATCTCGTCGCGAGATGGAAACTCCCATACCTACCTGGGGATGAGTGTAGAGCGGAAGGTTCAGGATGAGCCCGCCCGTTTCGAAAGAGGGGCGAAGCTTCGTCTGTGGGCATGGTTTTTGACTGGAGATGGACTCTCCCCCACAGAAAAAAAGTGAATGAGGAGCCAGTCTTTTGGATGCGTGACTGGTTTTTCAGTTAAGATTTTTAGGCACTTTGAGACTCATGGGAAATTTGGGGAGCTGAAGCCTTAAGGGAGCCTTCAAGGGAGTCTCCCCGGGAATTTCATTTGGTCGGGGTGGTCTACTTTGTC
>JAPWUY010000189.1 GCA_028275295.1 Thermodesulfobacteriota bacterium
CTTCACGGAGATGAAACCCCTTGTCCCGGCGGAAGAGGCCAAGGCAGTGGAGGCCTGCATCCAGGAAGAGAGAAAGCATCTGAGGAAGCTTTCCCTGCTTCTCAAGAGTTAGGAAGGGCGAGGGATAGAGGATTGAGGGAACTGGTCCACCAAAGGGACATCTCGATACGCACCTACGACCTGGGAGAGGGGAGAATACTCGTTGAGGGCCGACTCAAGGATCAGAGACATAGGCCGAGGAAGGGAGAGACCTTTCAGGGCTCGTTCCTCGTGCACGACATGGTAGCTAGGCTCGTAATAAAGGGTCCTGAGATGAGAATAGAGGATGTGGAGGCGGAAATGCCCCGCCATCCTCGAGAGGGATGCACAGAGGTGCTCCCGTGGATAAAAAAGCTTGTTGGGATGAGCATAAGGAGGGGTTTCACCCAGAAGGTGAAGGAACTCATAGGAAATGCCAAGGGTTGTGCCCATCTCACAAACCTGATCATAACACTGGGGCCTGCTGCAGTGCAGGGCTACTGGGCAGCATACGGGGTTGATCGGAGGGAACTCAGGGCCGACGATCCCAGGATAAAGATGGTCCTCAACACCTGTTACCTTTGGAGAGAAAACGGACCTTTGATAGCTCAGCTAAAAGAGGGAGAATCCCGCTGAGGGAACCCTCTGGGGCCAATGGAGAGATTCCTGGATGGGATTCTCCATAAGCTGGCCCGCGCTCAATACCCTCTTTGCAAGTCCACCTGATTCACTGGCTCCAGACCCCTGAGGACCCTTCCGTAGTTCTCCAAGATCTGAGGGGCCACAGCCTCGGGTTCCGTGAGGCTCGAGACATGAGGGGTTATCTGGATCTTGGGATGATCCCAGAAGGGATGGTCTGCGGGCAGGGGCTCTACCTCGAAGACATCCAGCCTAGCCCCGCTCAGGATCCCTTGATCCAGGGCCACGATCAGATCCTCCTCGATGAGGTGTCTCCCCCTGGCCACATTGATCAGGAAGGCCCCGGGTCTGAGCCTTCTGAAGGTCTCGAGATTGAGGATCCCCTCGGTCTGAGGGGTTAAGGGGAGGAGGCAGACCAGGATATCCGTCTGGGAGAGGAAGTGGGAGAACTGTTCCATGCCCCAGAAGGTCTCTACCCCCATGATTTCCTTGGGCGTTCTGCTCCATCCCAGAACCCTATAGCCCAATTCAACGAGCCCTATTGCGGTGGCTGCCCCAAGCTCCCCCAATCCCATCACGCCCACTCCTACATCTTTTCTTGGCCTGGGGAATTTGGGGTCCCATATCTTTCTTGCCTGATCCCTCCTGTATTTCTCCATGTCCCTGGAATGGTCCAAGACCGCATGGATCACATATTCCGTCATGGAACGGGTTAGGCTTTCATGGACGACCCTTGTCACCGGAACTCCTTCTGGGAGCTCAGGATCCCATATGATGTGATCCACACCAGCGCCCATCGAGGCTATACATCTCAAGTTGGGGTATTTCCTGAGCTCTCCCCTGGGATGGTTCCAAACTAGCGCAAATTCTATGTCCTCCACATCTCCTACCTGAGGCCAGACCCTGATATCCAAAGAGGGATCGAGTCTGGAAAGGACGGACCTCCATGGTTCTGGATCCTCGCCCACAATCATGATGAGAAGTGCCATTTCCTCTTCCTCTCAATACTCAATGGGGATGGATGCAGATGTCTCGTCTCTGACAGTGGAAGACAAGATCACACCTTGAGGTCTATGATCAATCCGAGAGATTCCTCTAGTTTCGGAAGAAGGAGGCTCAGGGGGGCTTGCACCTCCCAAAAATGAGATGGGAGTTCCTCTCCGTGGGAGATGGGTGGCCCATTCCATGTCGCGATCTGGCCCTCGGTCTCCCTCGGGGGTTCACTGGACCTTGGCACTCCTTGGCTGGAAGGGGCTTCTCCCTGCGACCTTTCTCGACTGTGCCCAGCAATGTGTATCCCCCCAATGGTGAATCCGAAAAGGTTGAGAACCCCCCACCTCACGGCATACACATCCATCTCTTCTCTCCGTGCCAGGGTGTGTTGGAAGCCCGAGTTTCCGAGCTTTTCCCTTTTCCTGCCCTTTCATCGAGAGGCCTCACCTATGATACCCCCATTGCGTCCGGAATCAAGCCAAAGGCGTGCTCAAGTAATCTCGGGAGATTACGGGATCAGCCATGGATCCTTTACATCCTGTAAAGAAAACTGGCACGCAACGACCCTTCTCCCACCGAAGGGGCGCTAACTTCTCCTGTGAAATCAGACCATTTCTTTCACGAGATTTCTGAGGGAGGTGGCATGTGGGTTGCTGATCAGATCCTTCAGAGGCTCTCCACTTGGGCCTGAGGGGCCCGGCGGTCTGGGCGGAGCCGACTCTCGCAAGAAGGAGGTTACCCGTGCTCTCACAGGAAATTTCCAAGCCAGAGGAACATGAGCTCAGCCAGGAGGAACTTGCGGCAGTCGGGACCATCATATCGAAATATAGGGGCAAACCTGGATCACTGATCCCTGTTCTCGAGGAAATTCAGGAAGAGATCGGATACCTTCCCCGATGTGTCCAAAGAAAAGTGGCAGAGGGCCTTGGTTTGCCACTGAGCGAGGTGTACGGGGTCGTGACCTTCTATTCCTTTTTCACCATGGTTCCTAGGGGTAGACACACCGTAAGGGTGTGTCTGGGGACTGCGTGTTATGTTCGGGGCAGCAAGAGAATCATGGAAGAGCTTTGTTCCATTCTCAAAGTAAATCCGGGTCAGACCACCTCCGACCGTCGCTTTTCTCTGGAGACAGTCAGATGTCTGGGTGCTTGCGGCCTGGCTCCGGCTATGGTCGTGGACGACGATACCTTTGGCCAGGTCAAGGCGACGAACCTCAATGAGATATTGGCCTCCTATGACTAGAGCTTCCCATTTCGAATTGCAGGGAAAGGAGAGGAGCCTGACATGACTCGACTCACCCCCGAAACGCTGAGAGATCTTTCCCAAAACATGGCCAGATACTTGGCCCCGAGATTCAAGCTAGAATTTGTCCCCGGTGTGCCCGATTACCCTTATCACCTGATGGTTTGCGGAGGGACCGGATGCCATGCCACCAAAAGCCTCCTAGTGATGAAGGAGCTCCGGAAGGAGATAGAGGCCAGGGGTCTCCAAGAAAAGGCAATAGTAGTGGAGACTGGGTGCAATGGTTTCTGCGCACAGGGACCGGTTATGACGGTTTATCCGGGCGGCATTTTCTATCAGTATCTCAAGCCAGAGGATGCTCGAGAGATAGTCCAAAAGCACTTGATTGAAGGCTGGCCCGTGGAAAGACTCCTCTACCATGACCCCCAAACGGGCAAGCCCATATATCGTTTGAACCAAATACCTTTCTTCGGTCTCCAGGAAACCCGAGTTCTGAGGAATAGAGGCATCATAGCTCCTGAAAGAATCGAGGAATACATTGGCCGAGAGGGTTATCAGGCGGCATGCAAGGCCCTATTCCAAATGACCCCGGAGCAGATAATCGACGAGGTGAAACGATCGGGTCTGAGGGGGAGGGGAGGAGCTGGCTTTCCCACTGGCATGAAGTGGGAGTTTGCTTACAGGTCCAGGTCCCATATCAAGTATGTCCTCTGCAATGCCGATGAAGGCGACCCCGGCGCGTTCATGGACAGAAGTGTCCTAGAGGCAGACCCCCACGCGGTTTTGGAAGGAATGATAATAGCCGCAAAAGCCATAGGAGCCCACAAGGGATATATATACTGCCGAGCGGAATATCCCTTGGCGGTGAAGAGACTGAACATTGCCATAGGGCAGGCACGCGACTTGGGGCTTCTTGGCGAGGACATCTTGGGATCTGGCTTTGACTTCGATCTGGAAGTGTATCGCGGGGCAGGGGCTTTTGTATGCGGCGAGGAGACAGCCCTCATGATCTCTATAGAGGGGAAGAGGGGAATGCCGAGGCCAAGACCCCCTTTCCCTGCCATAGAAGGGCTCTGGCGCAAGCCAACGGTTCTCAACAATGTGGAGACCCTGGCGAGCGTCCCCCAAATCATACTTAGGGGAGCGAGTTGGTACAACAGTCTAGGCACACTCAAGAGCAAGGGGACAAAGATATTCGCCGTGACAGGGGATGTAGTCAACGTGGGGCTGGTGGAAGTACCCATGGGCACATCCTTGGGCACCATCATCCACGACATAACAGGTGGGATGAAGAAAGGAAAGCGATTCAAGGCTGCACAGCTGGGAGGTCCTTCGGGGGGTTGCATACCGTCTCAGCACCTCAATGCCCCGGTTGATTACGAGTCCATCACTCAGTTAGGGGCAATAATGGGCTCTGGTGGGATGATCGTCATGGATGAAGACAAGTGTATGGTCGATGTTGCCAGGTTTTTCATGGAATTCTGTCAGGATGAGTCATGCGGTAAATGCACCCCCTGCCGGGTGGGCACCCAAAAGATGCTCGAGATCCTGACCAGGATTTGCCGAGGGGAGGGCAGGGAAGGCGATATAGAGACCCTCCAGCGCTGGGCAGCCGTCATCCAGAACACTGCCTTGTGCGGCCTGGGCCAGACGGCCCCGAATCCAGTCCTTTCAACCATTCGATACTTTCGCCACGAATACGAGGCCCACATCAAAGAGAAGCGCTGTCCAGCGGTAGTTTGCTCGGCCCTTTTCAAGGCCCCCTGCATCCACACATGCCCCGTGGGAATGGACATACCCACCTATGTGACTTTAGCCCGTTTGGGCAGGCTGGAAGAGGCCTACGAAGTTCTCCTTCGCACGAATCCCTTCCCGAGCGTTTGCGGAAGGGTGTGCGACCACAAATGCGAATACAAATGCCGAAGAGGAACTCTGGATGAGCCAGTTCACATAAGGGCCATAAAGCGTTACATCACTGACCACGCTCCCATGCCCAGGGGAGAACCTCCCAAGGTGACGAGGGAGGAAAAGATAGCGATCGTTGGCGCCGGGCCTTCGGGTCTGGCCGCTGCGAGGGAGCTTGCCCTCAGGGGGTACCCTGTCACGGTCTTCGAGGAGCTCCCGGAGCCAGGTGGGATGCTCCTCTGGGGCATACCCGAATACAGGCT
>JAPWUY010000190.1 GCA_028275295.1 Thermodesulfobacteriota bacterium
CGTGAGGGCAGCTAGATCCCACACAGGTTCCATGGCTGGGTCGTCGGATGTGTGGAGAGGCCTTCTCAGACAGGTGGGGGCCATAGAGGTGGATGATCTGGAAGATCTGGTGGGGACGACCCAGTGCATCCTGTGGTCCAGGAGGCCGAGGGGAAGGAGGATTGCCTTGGTGTGCGTGAGCGGCGGGCTCAGCGTCAACTACACAGACAAGGCCGTCAAGGCCGGGTTCGAGGTCCCGAGGCTCAGTGGATCCCTGATCAAGAAGCTGAGAGGCGTTCTGGACCTTCCGGGGACAAGCATGGAGAACCCTCTGGATCTGGCTGCGGGGTTTTTCAGATATCCCCTCTTTCCCGAAATCTTCAAGCTCCTGGACTCCTCTGGGGAGATAGACCTGGTGCTCCTGATCTTGGCCCTGGAATATTTTCACATCCCTGAACACAGGCTTCCGGGCATAACCATGGCAACGGTGCGAACCTGCGTGGGCGCCCTCAAGGGGCTTGTAACCCCCTCCATCGTGGTCATGCCCCACGGTCTTGGAGGCCCAGGGAGAACCGAGATCGAGAGAATGTTTCTCGAGGCCGAGATTCCAGTTTTCCAGACTGTAGAGAGGGCCTTGAGGGCTATGAGCCTCTGGTGCGGCTCAAGGATTCTATGAAGCTTCTGAGCCTCTGGCCTTGCTGCTCGTTTATCTGGAGGAAGTGGATACCGATGAGGTATGCCTTCTTGCCCTTGACGCGCACTCGTCTACCTTGCACCGCATAACCCAAGGCAACGAGGGGATCGTTTTGCCTGGGAAGGTAGATCTGCATCATGATCTGATTCCTCACAGTGGGTATGGCATTGTAGAAAAAGTGGATTCCATCCAGTTTGAGGACCGGGCTTATGATGGAGACCCCTCCTAGACTGATGTCCCAAAGGGTGGTCCTGTAAAACTTGGATACCTTTCTTCTGTCCTCGCCGCTTATGAGGGCGAAGCGCATGGGAAGAGGCAGGCGAAACCTCAGATGTTTTCTAGTATCGAGGGGCGATATATTCATGCCTTCAGCCAGCTGCCTTCTCGGCCTCAATGAGGCAGTCCATGCTCTCTCCCCTCCTTATCCAGGCGACCTTTGCGAAGCCAGAGGCCAGGAGATCTTCCTCCAACTCTTGGAAGGTGTAGGTGTTGCCCCCTTTTGTGGAAACGAGCATGTTCACTGCAAATATGGCCCCAGCAACGGGCTTTGTGCGCGAAGGGTCCATCACGTGGTCCCGTATGAGGATCCTCCCCCCTGGGACAAGGGCATCCCGTGCCTTGGCGAAAAGGGCCCTGTTCTGAGATCTGGAATTCTGGTGAACTATGGCCGAGAGAAAGACCAGGTCATGGCCTGGTGGAAGAGGGTCTCTCTCGAAGTCCCCACCTACAAGTTCAACCCTGTGAAGGAGCCCCTCTCGCTCCAACCTCTCCCTCGCCATGGGGATGACCTTGGGAAGGTCGAAGATGGTCGCCCTGAGATCCTCCTTTGCCCTCAGGAAGGCCACTGTGTAAGTGCCCGAGGCCCCTCCCACATCGAGCATCCTCCTAACCCCCTCTAGATTCACCGAGGAGACTATCTCCGGCGCCAGATTTCTCGCGAGGACGTGCATGGCTCCTATGAAGGCTCGCCTCTCCTCATCCGACCTTTCCTCCCAGGGGCTAGCCCCCTCGGGGGTCCCCTCCACGAGGACCCTGGAGAGGCTCCCCCACCTCCTCCAGAGGCTCCCCATGTGGAGGATGAGGGGGATGATGGATTTCTCGGATTCCGAGGAAAGGTAGGGATAGAGGTAAGAGGGGGTCCTGTAAAGAGATCCCTCCTTGTCCAGAAGACCGAGGGCTGCCAAAGCATCCATGAAGATGGTCGCTGCCCTCTCATCCAGCCCCAATTCCTGGGACAGCTCCTTCGATGATTTGGCCTCCCGGCCCAATCGGGTGAAGATGTCAAGCTCAGCTCCAGTGAGGAGTATCCTGCTTTTCTGGAAAGCCCTAGCTACCTCCGCTAGGCTATCCGGGGTCCATGGGCGCATCTCCATGTGGCCTCCTTCTCACCAGGAGATTCTTGGCTCGAGGGGTCAAGGGATTCCATTCCCATCCGGATTCGAGCTCCCTTGAAGTGCTCTCTCATATCTTTCCAGTTGTCTCAAATAGTGCTCCTTCGAGCCCCTTGTCAGCTCAGCCGCTCTCCTCTCCAACTCTATTGCCTCCTTTATCCGCCCGTTTACGAACAAGGCCTCTGCCAGGGTGTCCAAGATGTGGGGTTCATCGGGCCTCAACTGGGCTGCCTTCAAGGCGAGCTCCAGGGCCTCTTCCGGTCTTCTGAATTTTTGATCATTGGCTGTGGAATAGAGCCAGGATAGATTGTTCAAAGCCTCCGGGTTTTGGGGATCCAGTTCTATGGATCTTCTGAGGGCCTTTTCCGCCTCTTGAAGATCTCCCTTTTCGAGGGCCATGGTTCCCATCAAATACCACGCATCGGAGTTCCCCGCTTCTTTCTCCAGGACTGAGAAGATGACCTTCTCCCTCAAAGCAAGGAAGAGCTTCCCCTCCCATTGAAAGTTCCTCCAACCCACAAGACAAAAAAGGAGACCAGCCAGGAGCACCAGGTACCCTCCCACCAGAAACCTGACCTTCTTGTGGTGTCTAGTTGCCTCCTTTGGATCCCTCTGGCACTTGAGGAGAAAGGAGATCCTCTCCTCAATGCTATAGTGATGCCAACTGGGCATGGAGCGCACAAGGGGATGAAAGCCCCCGATCTTGTCCAATGACCTGATGAGGGGGAAGGCCTCCCCCTGAATTTCCAGAGCGTTGAGATCGGCCTGTCTCTCGAAGTTTCTCGAAAAGAGACCGAAACCCAACCTCAGGTACACCAGGGCAATGAGCACAATCCCTATCATGGAGAAGATCTTGAGATGGGAGACCACTGCCTCGAATGTCCCAGGAGGCCTCTCGGAGAAAACCTCCGATCCCCCAACTAGCCAAATTCCCGTCATCACACCAAGGGGCATCACCTTGAGGAAGAGATCCAGGAGAATCGTCAAGCCCATCATGAAGGCCACATAGAAGACCATGTGCCTGTGCTTTATATGCCCGATCTCGTGCGCCATCACTGCCTCGAGCTCCAGATCGTCCAGGGTCTCGAGAAGCGATGGCGTGACGAGCACGTATCTGGAGCCGGGGAGAACCCCCAGAACCCCAGCTGTAGACATGGAGTCCTGAAGCACTGTCCAGAGCCTTATGTCCTTGTATTTGAACTTGTGGTCCCCGAAGAACTTCTCGAGCCTCTCCCTCTTCGGCCCCTGGGGCAAGGAGGGGCACCTCCAGAGCCTGAGCAAGACCCCTGGAAATGCCCACAACATGGCCATGAGAAGGACGAGAAGCGCTCCCAGGGACCAAAGTGGATTCTCATCCAGCTTCCTCTGAAGCCCAGGGGAGATGACCGAAAGGATGTCCATGGAGAGCATTATGAAGAGCCATGGGAAGAGAACAGGCAAGAAAAACCCTGCCTGAAGCACTATATGACTGAGAAGTCCTTTGCCCGAAAGGTGCCTTCCAGGATATGTCGCAATCCAAACCCCTAAGGCTGCCACGAGGAAAGGCGCGATGCCCAAAAGGCTCACTAGCGCCTGCCCACCCTTTCCCGCCACCTGCAGCGACCACTCCCTCCATCCCGTGAAATACACCAAGGCGCCGTAGAGGACCGTTGCCCCTATGACGAATTTCTGGCTGACCGAGGAATGGAGGATCTTGAAAATCTCCCTGTCCAACACCCCTTTCTTTCTGAGGTGGGAGAGGGAAAACAAAAGGCGACATATAAAAAAGTAGATCCCCAGGGAGACCAAGATAATCCCCAGCCTTCCCACGGAATCCAAGGACTTGCTCAGCCCAGATGAGGGAAGAAGCTCGAAGAGGAGAATTGCAGCCAAAGTGACAAGGACATTTCCGTACATGCCAGCTGATCTTTCCCGAGTGCAGCGATCTCAGAGTCCTCTTATGCCTCTTTCCCCCATTTCCTCGAGATGGAGGCTTCCATTTCCAAAATCTTCTCCCTTTTCCCCTCTGCCCGTGGGGGAAATTCCCCTCACCCCTAGGCCTCCCAAGATCCCCGAAGGACTAAGGGCCTCTTCTTTGGAGCCCTTCCCTCTCCTTTCGGCCAAGCCCCTTCCATCTCTCCCCCATCTCTTCCAGGATTTGCAAATACCTGTCCCGAAATACCAGATCCTGTCTGCTCAACAGGGATCTGCAGAAACTTATGTGGGGGCTCAGGTCCAGGCCGTGGGGATTGCTCCCTTCCTTGGCCGCGCTGTCCAAGGCGACCAGGGCATAGAATGTGGCAAGGGAAGCTATTTTTGGAGAACGCCTCCTCAGATAGCCCTGACCGCCCATGGTGTTGAGAAGGAAAGCGGCATAGTCCAGGAAGGTTCCTCGGGAGATTGCCGGAGCCTGGGGGTTGCATTTATCCTGAGCCGCAACCCACCTGTAGAGCGCCATGGCCATGGGCTCGGAGAGGGCCTCCTCGTTGGCCATTATCTCGTTGATCAGGGAGACCCTCCTGGGTCCCAGTACCCTGTAGAAGTGGAACACATTGGCCAGAACCGCATCCGGTCTTCTCATCTCAGCCGATGCAACTGGGACAACCGAGGAGAGATCCCTCAGGGCCATCTTCAAAAGCTCGAAGGATCCCCCTTGAGGAAGCTGGCCTGCCAAATATGGTCTTCTGTCGAGCTCCGAACAAATGGCCTTCAGGTCCTCTTCCACTTCAACGCAATCCTTAGGGGCCAGGAGATCATCTGGCCACTTGGGGTAAGAGCCGGTCAGTTCAGCCCACTTTCTCACTTGTTCCGGTGCTATCTCTTGGGGCAACGGTTGAGGCTGGGCCGGAATAGGATGTCTCAGGGAGGCTATCTTCTCCCTGCAGTTCGCATCCATCTCTTCGGCCAAGGGCTGACAGAGCCTTCTCGATATCTCGTCCCATTGCCAGATGATGAGGGCGAGGGCTATGAGGACAAGCACCATCAAGATCCAGAAAGCCCTCCACCCACTGGATC
>JAPWUY010000192.1 GCA_028275295.1 Thermodesulfobacteriota bacterium
CAATGTCTTCAACGGCTTCAGGGCCCTTTCTGCGAACATAGCTGTTGAGCTTCCCGAGGCCGTGAAGGGAGGAACCCTTTACAGAGTGCTTTTTCTCACGGCCCTCGTGCTCTTTTCCATGACCTTCGTCATCAATACGGCAGCGGAGCTCGTCAGGCAGAAGTTCAGGAAACGCTCTGCCCAGCTTTGAGAGGTGATGCTAGGAGGATGAGAACTCCCATGGGATCCGCAAGCCCTCCCAAGGGCCAAAGGCAGCCTTCCAAAGCTCGTCACACAGGGGAGCCGCAGCAATGGTGCCTTGGAGGAGCCCTGCTACTCGGACTCGCAATGATAGCGGGGTTCATCTTGCTATTACTTTGGAATGGCTTGGGCGCTTTTTTCCCCAAGAGGGTGGAGGTCCTGGAGCTTGCGGATGGAACGAGACTGGCTGGAGAGATATTTCGAAAAGAGAGGATCAAGGTCCAAGATTCGGGCCTCGAACAGGGGAAAGAGCCTTCAGGGGTGAGACTCCTAGTCCGCACCGGGAACTTTGATCTTTACAACGAGGACTTCAAGTGGGTTCCCGAAGGCAAGATCGAGAAGAGAGGCCTTCCGCCAGACATATGGTTCGTGGAGAGGCTTGAGTGGGGGCCCTTCGTAGGGTTTGTGGAGAAGCTCACTCTGAACGGGAGGGAGCTAAAGGGAGAGGAAGTGTCTCCAGAGTTTCTCAGGAACGCGCAGGAGGAGGGAGCGAGAAGAAGGGAGAGGATGCGAGGGCTCGAGAGAAAAGGGCTTTCTCGGGTGAATCAGGAGATGGAAAAGGAGAGGCTCCTCCTCAAGAGGGCAGCCAGGATCTATGGGGAAGGGACCCAGGAGTATGCCCGTCAGAAAAGGCGTTATGAGTGGCTCATGGAGACTCTCTCCGCCAGATACAAGGAGCTCGAAGGTGAGCTCGAGAGACTGAGGGCGGAGGATTCGAGAACCACCATCTCCCTGATCACAGTGGACGGGAAGAGAAAGACCCTGAGGCTTTCGGAAGTTGTGAGGATGTACAGGCCCAATGAGCTGGATCTCTTGGCAAGGCTGAAGGTATATGGATCCAGGTGGTGGGAGTTCCTCACCCAGGAGCCGAGAGAGGCCAACACAGAGGGCGGCATAATGCCCGCCATTTTCGGCACCTTCGTCATGACGGTGATCATGTCACTACTGGTCGCTCCCTTTGGGGTCGTGGCAGCGCTTTTTCTCAGAGAGTATGCGAGACAGGGATTTCTGGTCTCGGCGATCAGGATAGCGGTGAACAACCTGGCGGGGGTCCCATCCATAGTCTATGGGGTTTTTGGTCTGGGATTTTTCGCGTACACCATTGGAGGTAGGATAGACTCCCTCTTCTACAGCGAGAGGCTTCCCAATCCAACCTTCGGGACCGGGGGTCTGCTTTGGTCGTCTTTGACCTTGGCACTTCTCACAGTGCCTGTGGTCATTGTGGCCACTGAGGAGGCCCTGGCAGCTGTCCCGTCTTCCATGAGGGAGGGATCCTTGGCCTGTGGAGCTTCCAAGTGGCAGACGGTTCGCTATATAGTGATTCCCAGGGCAATGCCTGGGATCTTGACGGGACTGATCCTCGCGATGGCAAGGGGAGCGGGGGAGGTGGCCCCTCTGATGCTCGTGGGAGTTGTGAAGATGGCCCCTGAGCTGCCAGTAGACGAAACGTTCCCTTACATCCATCTGGAGAGGAGCTTCATGCACCTGGCTTTCCATATATTCGATCTCGGATTCCAATCCAGAAACTCCGAGGCTGCAAAACCAATGGTCTTCGCCTCGACATTGGTGCTTGTGGGGCTGGTTGCTGTGATGAACATGGTCGCTGTGATCATAAGGAACAAGTTGAGGAAGAAATTTGCGGAGGGACATTTTTGAGGGGACAAGCCCAACAAGTGGAAGGGAAAGGTGCTCTTGGCAGAGATACTGGTGGAGCGATGGGGGAGAAGGTGGAGGAGTTCCATACCGTATATCACCCAAAGCCTGGTCCCGGAGGGGCGATAATAAAGATCGAGAGCTTCTCCCTATGGTACGGTGCGACCCAGGCCCTCTTCGATGTGAACATGGAGGTGGAAAGGGGTCTTGTGACTGCCCTTATCGGCCCGTCTGGGTGTGGAAAATCGACGCTTCTCAGGTCTCTCAATAGGATGAACGACCTCATAGAGGAGGTGAGGATCTCGGGTCAAATCTACCTCGATGGCGAGGCCATCTATGGATCCAAGGTGGATGTGATAGGGTTGAGAAAGCGCATGGGGATGGTCTTTCAGAAGCCCAATCCATTTCCCATGTCCATTGCAGATAACGTCCTTTATCCATTGAAGGTGGACGGGGTTCGCGACAGAGCAGTATTGGAGGAGACCCTCGAGAGGGCTTTGAGGGCAGCGGCCTTGTGGGAAGAGGTGAAGGACCGCTTGAAGGAGAACGCCCTGAAACTTTCTGGGGGCCAGCAGCAGAGACTCTGTATAGCAAGGGCCATAGCAGGGGATCCGGACGTTCTCCTCATGGACGAGCCGTGCTCGGCCCTGGACCCATTGGCCACGGGGAAGATAGAGGAGCTGATATACGAGCTCAAAGGGAGGTATACCATAATAATCGTCACCCACAACATGCAACAGGCTGCCCGTGTCTCGGACAATACCGCCTTCATGTACCTTGGCCGACTTGTGGAGTACGGGGAGACGGCTCGAATATTCACAAACCCCATTGTGCCTTGGACCATGGATTATGTGACGGGCCGCTTCGGGTAAAGGAAGGAGGAGAAAATGGGCTATGCTCCTTTGCACAGGCAGTTGGAGAAGGTGAAGGAGGACCTTCTCAAGATGGCGGCTATGGTGGAGCAAGCAATAGAGGATGCCACGCGCGCCCTCATCAACAGGGATGTGGAGCTGGCAAGGGCTGTAATCCAGGCGGACAAGAGAATAAACGCCTTGGAGAACGAGATAGAGTCGGACTGCATAAGGCTTCTCGCCACTCAGCAGCCAGTTGCCGTGGATTTGAGATTCATAACCTCGGCCATGAAGATAAACACCTTTCTGGAGAGAATGGGGGATCAGGCGGTCAATGTGGCTGAGAGGGCCCAAGAACTGATGGAGATGGAGCCATTCGATGTACCTCCAACCCTTTACCGGATGGCCCTGGTAGCGAAGGAGATGACAAGACAATGTCTCGATGCCTTCGTGAAAAGGGACGTGGCCTTGGCTTATCAGGTCTGCGCGAGGGATGACGAGCTCGATGCTCTCAATAGACATCTCCTCGAGGAGATGATCCACTGGATGATGAGGGAGAACAGGGTGGTCCTGAGAGGCGTGGAGCTGATAATAGCTGGCCGGCACCTAGAAAGGATAGGAGACGAGGCCACAAATATATCCGAAGAGGTGGTCTTCTTGGTAGAGGGCTTGGTGATCCGTCACAAAGGGGTTGGGAAGGAAAAACCCGCAGAGTGAACCTAGCAAGGAGGGTCGGATGGGTTGAGACAAAAATGTAGCACTCGGAGCCACGTTCCTACAAATTTGTCACAAAATGGTCCCAACTTTCAACTGAGCCCTCGCACTCCTCAGCTCCCCAACCATTGAGGACACTTGTGCGCCCAAGAGGCGCTATGGAAATCCCCCTCTGGCATCCCTTTTTCATGTCGTCCTGAAATGGGAGGTTGGGATGGTCTCGACATCGTCCGGAATCGAGGAAAGGCTTGCCAAGTTCAGAGCTACCTTTGTCCCTTGGCAAGACCCGTACCCTGTTCTCAGGGCCCATTCGAGGCAGGTGGACAATTTGCTATGGGACCTATTCGAGGATCTGGCCTCTAGCTCCCTTCGGGAAGGGATGACCCTTGTGGCTGTAGGTGGCTATGGAAGGGAAGAGTTGACCCCTTGGAGCGACGTGGATCTCATGTTCCTCTGCGAGGAGACCTCTTCCCAGGAGGTTCTCGAGGTCATCTACAGGATCCTCCACTCCCTGTGGGATCTGCACCTGGAGGTGGGCCACAGTGTCAGAACAGTAAAGGACTGCATAGATGTAGCTCTCAGGGACATTCCCACGTGGACTGCGCTTCTCGATGCCCGATACATCGTGGGCGATCTGGACCTTTTTCGGACCTTCGAGTTCCAGGTGAAACAGGAGCTCCTCTCGGGCAGGAAGGAGAGATTCTTGAAGACCCTTGTGGGGTCAGTTAGGGAGAGGCACAGGAGCCACTCGAGATCTCCTTTTCTCACGGAGCCCCACGTTAAAAATGGGCCAGGTGGGCTGAGGGATTATCAGTCAGCCCTCTGGTTGGCCAGGGCTGTATTTCCCGTCAAGAGCCTGGAGAGCATGGTGGTGCATTCCCTGGTAAGCCAGAAGGATGCTCAGGAAATAGAGGAGGCCGTGAGGTTCCTCTGGCAAGTGCGCCTGGAGATGCACAGGGCAGCGGGGAGAAAGGAGGACCATCTCACCTTCGACCTTCAGGAACGCATTGCCGAGACCTTTCCTCGGCCAAGGCCTGGCAAGGGGTTGGTGGAAGAGTTCATGAGGGAGTACTACCGCCACGCTACCACAATACGTTACTTGGTGGAGGACTGCATCCAGAAGGTTACAGATCCGTCTTTGGGAGCGGGCCCCAAGGGACCTAGCTACGTACCCCAAGAGCTGGGCCCTGGGTTTCAGGTCATGAGGGGAAGGCTCACGGTTGTGGATGAGAAGGTGTTCGAGAACGATCCCCCTCGGCTAATGGAGGCCCTCTCCTATTCCCACAGGAAGGGAATCCCCCTGGATCTCTTCACCAGGGACGAGATCAAGTCCTCAGTCCACCTCGTGGATGCGAATTTCAGGCGATCGAGGAGGGTGAGGGATGCCTTCCTCTCCATTCTGGAAACGGGTGATTGTGGATACGGAGCGCTGGAGCTAATGCACAGACTGGGTCTCCTCCAGGCCTACATTCCGGAATTTCAGCGCATTTGCTTCGAGGTCCAGTACGATGCGTACCACGCTTACACCGTGGATGTCCACTCTCTGGAGACTGTCCGGGAGCTCGGGGCAA
>JAPWUY010000193.1 GCA_028275295.1 Thermodesulfobacteriota bacterium
GTGGAGAAAAATCTCGTTCTGGGGGCATACACGAGGAGGAAGGACAAAAATTTAATCAAGGAATCCCTGAGAGAGGCGTACGAGCTTTTCCCCATTTTGGCCGAAAGAAGCAGACAGCCAGCGGGAACCCTGAGTGGTGGCCAGCAGCAGATGTTGGCCATAGCCAGGGCCCTCATGTCCAAGCCCAAGCTCCTTCTTCTCGATGAGCCATCCATGGGCTTGGCGCCCATGATCGTGAGGAAGATAATGATGGAGGTCTTGAGGGAAATTCACAAAAGGGGCACGACTCTCCTTCTCTCCGAGCAGAATGCCAACATGGCCTTGATGATAAGTGAAAGGGCCTATGTCATGGAGAGCGGAAAGATCGCGTTGGAAGGCCCTAGCCAAGAGCTATTGCGGGATGAGAAGGTGAAAAGGGCCTATATAGGTGCCTGAAGGCCGTCGAATCTCTCTTCACTGAAAGGAAAGCCCCATGAGCCTTCCCCTGAAATTGTGCCCTCTTCCCCGGAGCCTCGAGGAGTTGAGGCTCCGGGGCGAGCGTTCGTGAGGCCTCGGCCTTCAGGGGAAGGGCAGATGATACGGGACTGGAAGGTTGCCCAGGACCTAGTATCCCAAAAAAACTTAGGACAAAGGGAGGTAAGGGAGATGGGAACCAGAAGACTTCTCTGGCTTTGGGCTTTAGCTTGCATCGTTTCCTTTCTTTTCCCTGAGATCCTTCTAGCCGATGGATGGACAAAGGTAACCCCAGGACCTTCCACCTTCATGGGGAGGGATCTGAGGCCCATGTGCTCAGGCCTCACCTCCAATAGTGAATATTCTTTTTGGGCCAAAGAGGGATCAACTGCCAATCTCGTGATTTACCTCCAGGGAGGTGGAGCCTGCTGGAGTCCCGACTCTTGCGTGCTCAACCCGACATACTACCCTGATGTGACAGACCAGGATCTCTACCAATACGGAATCTTCGATCTCGCAAATCAGGCAAATCCCTTCAGGAACTGGTACTTCCTCTATGTCCCCTATTGCACTGCAGACCTCCACTGGGGCTCAGGGGAGTGGCAGTACCAGGTAGCCCCTGGTATGGCTGTCACGATCCATCACAGGGGATTGGACAACTTTCTCTCGGCCTTGAGTTGGGCCAAAAAGAATTTTCCTAGAAAGTTCAAGAAGATTCTCTTGACTGGATCGAGCGCTGGTGCCATGGGGACAATGGGCTCTTTCCCATGGGTGAAGAAGGTGTATCCCACATCCAAGCTCTATGTCCTAGGAGATGCCGGTATAGGAGTCGGACCCAGGGAGCTAGATGCCATCACGAAGCTCCACTGGCACTTGGAGTCTCCACAGGACCTCAAGGGTGTCTCCGATCCCCCGAGGCTATCGGAGCTGTGGATGGCCTATGCTGACAAGTTCAAGAACGTTAGGTTCGCCGAGTACATAGCCGCATGGGACGATACCCTCACTTGGTACATGGACAGGATTTACACTGATTTCGGGATAGCTCCCAGAGAGGCCAATTTTTGCGAGGACTTTCACTCGCTCCTCCGTCAGGATCTCGCTGAAAAACAAAGAAGGCGCAACTACAAAAGCTACGTGGCTTCGGGCAATGTCCATGTGATTCTCCCCAGACCCCAATTCTACACCGAAAGCTCAGCCGGGATCTCCTTTCTCGAGTGGCTGAGGAGGATGGTGGAAGACTCCAAGGATTGGGAAAATGTCACCTGCACGGCCGACTGCGGAAGACCCGAGGTGTGCCAACACATCTGGGGAGACTGAAAGATGAGTTGGTCAGGGTCCCTCCAAGCCTGGAGGGCCCTGGTCAACTGATTGGAATGGGCCTGGTGATCTTTTAACGGGCTCTCGCACTTTCTCGGTCTCCAGAGAGGTGGGACGGAGACCTTGAGGGAGGCCAAGTTCAGAGCCCGCAAGCGCTCGGGGATCAGCTTCGGGTTGAGATCTTGTCTTGGCCCATTACCCGAGCCCCATGAATCTGGGGCTTGCCATGGAGGCGAGCTATCGCCCACAGGCTATGAGAACCCCGTTCTTCCCCAAGACCAAGGAGGTGAGAAGATGGCCTATTGGTTCGAAAACCCTGTCCTCAAGGCACTCGTCCCCCTTGCCCTTTCATCGGCCATGAAGGGCCTCAACACTGTGATAAAGGTCCCCACCATCTATGCTGGGTTCAATGTCCTTCCAGAAGGTCCCGTGATAGGACCCTCCACCATGGGCTCCATAGCTCCCAGATGCCCGAGAAAGAGGGCCTTCATAGTCACGGATAGCTTCAACGAGGCCAACGCCAAAAGGGTGTCGAGCTTCTTGGAGTCCAACGGGTTCAGCGCGATCATTTGGCCCAAGACGATCCCCGAAGTCCCCATGAGAAATGCTCTAGAGTGCGGTGCGGCCATGAGGGATTTCGAGCCCGACCTCATAGCAGCGGTGGGAGGAGGATCCGTCATGGACATGGCCAAGGCGGCATGGATCCTCTACGAGAGGCCGGACATTTCGGACCTCGCCATAATCTCCCCTCTCGATCCCCTCAACCTGAGGCAGAAGGCCATCCTCGTCGCCATTCCCACAACCAGCGGCACTGGCTCCGAGTGCACAGGAGCAGCTGTCCTCACAGACGAGGAGGCCCACAGGAAGGTCCCCATAGCCAACTTGGAGCTCATCCCCGATGTCGCTATCCTGTGTCCCGAATTCACCGTCTCCATGCCTCCCCAGCTCACTGCTGGGACAGGCCTCGATGTCCTGGCCCATGCCATGGATGCTGTCACCACCCCAGCCTCAAACGAGTTCACCGAACCCCTGGCTCTCAAGGCGATAGAGATGGTATTCAAGTGGTTACCCGTAGCGTACAGGGATGGGGAAGACAGGGAGGCCAGACACAGGATGATGCTGGCGGCAACTTTGGCTGGAATAGCCTTCGGGATGAGTGGATGCCACCTGACCCACAGCTTGGGCCACGCCCTTGGGTCGGTCTTCAAGGTACACCACGGCCTGGCAGTTGGCTTCTTCATCCCTCACACCCTCCAATTCTGTAGCCAGGTCACGGACAGACACTTGCTCATCTGCCGGTCATTGGGATTGCCGGCTCCGGATCCCGCATCTGGCCTTTCGAACTTGGTGAGAAGCGTGGGAGATCTCCTCCAAGCCCTCGGCGTCTCTGGAGATCTCAGGGGATTTGGCATAGGCGAGGAGGAGTTCAGGAACAATCTCCCAACCCTCGCAAGATACGCCCATGAGGATGTGGACTCGTATTTCTGCCCTAGACCTCCCACCAAGGAGCAGTGTGAGAGAATCTTCCTGTACGCCTACTACGGCAAGGACATAGATTTCTGATGAAGATGGGCCAGGGACATACCAACCTGGCCGGGGGAGGGAAAATATGAAGGGATATCATGGACGATTCCTGGAAGTGAATTTGGAAGAGGGATCCTTCAGGGATCTGGAGCTCGAGGAAGATTTCTGCAGGAAGTTCATCGGAGGGGCAACCATGGCAGCGGCCTTCCTGTGGCAGCGTTTGGATCGGCCCGTGGATGCCCTCTCGCCCCAAAGCCCCTTGATCATGGCGACCGGGCCCCTCACTGCTTCACCAATCCCCATGGTGAGCAGATATGCTGTGTGCGGGATATCCCCTCTGACCGGGCTCTGGGGTGAGGCAACGAGCGGGGGCACCTTTCCCTTCAGGCTCAAGGAGTCTGGATGGGATGGGCTGGTGATCACTGGAAGGGCCTCGGGACCCGTTTACCTGTTTCTCAATAGAGGAAGGGCGGAGATCAGGGATGCCTCCCGCCTGTGGGGAAAGGACACATATGAGACCCAGAGAGCCATAAAGGATGAACTGGGACAGGATGACGTTTCCATAGCCTGCATAGGACAAGGGGGCGAAAGACTCGTTAGGTACGCCTCGGTGATCAACGACAGGGGAAGGGCCGCTGGAAGATGCGGGATGGGGGCGCTCATGGGATCCAAGAACTTGAAGGCAGTGGTTGCGGCTGGTGACATGAGACCCGAGCTAGCTGATCCCAAGGCTGCAGCCCAGATGGCCTCTCAGTCAGTGAAACAGATCCGTGGCCACCTCGTTTCCATCGCCTTTCGGGAATATGGCACCCTGATGTACATGGACATGGGCATGACCCTTGGGGACACGCCAGCCAAGTACTTCACCAAGTCGGTCTTTCCAGCCAGCTCGGTGACAGGGCAGGCCCTGAGGCAAAGGTACAGGGTGAGGAACTACTCGTGCAGGGGATGTCCCATCGGATGCGGCAGGGAGATAAAGTCCTTTAGCGGAGAGACCGATGTCGACGGCCCAGAATACGAGACCGTGGCTGCATTTGGACCCCTTTGCATGAACATGGACCTCGATTCCATAATAAGGGCCAATCACCTGTGCAACTCCCACGGGATAGACACCATATCCGCAGGGGTATGCATTGCCTATGCCTTCTACCTCTTCCAAGAGGGCGCATTGGATGCGAAGAAAGTGGGCTTCGATCTCAGGTGGGGGGATGGAGAGGCGGTCGTGAAGCTCACGGAGATGATATGCCGAAGAGAAGGCATAGGAGATCTCCTCTCTAGAGGAGTCCTGGCCATGGCCAAGGAGCTCGGAAGGCCAGAGGGAGAGGCAGCTCAGGTGAAGGGTCTCGAGATGCCCATGCACGATGGCAGAGCGTTCCATGGGCTTGCCGTCTCCTATGCCACAGGGCCCAGGGGAGCATGTCACCTCAAGGGCGATTACTACAGCGTGGATCTGGGAGGCATGGTTCCGGAGTACATGATACTGCCAGGGGAGAGGATGAGCTCATGGGGCAAAGGAGAACCCGCGGCCAAGTATCAGAGCCTCAAAGATCTTTACGATGCTCTCACCCTCTGCAAGTTCGCGCCCTTCTCTCCGACCCAGATATGCGAAATGCTCAAATCAGTGACGGGCTGGTCAGTGGATCCCCAGGAGCTTTTGAGGGCAGGTGACAGATCAGTGAACATCAAGAGGGCATTGAGCATAGTCCTGGGGCTCAGGAGGGAGC
>JAPWUY010000194.1 GCA_028275295.1 Thermodesulfobacteriota bacterium
TGGGAGAAGAGGATGTCTTGGGGCATTGAGGGATACGAGGTAACCTAGCACCCCACTGAATGTTTCCGGATCCACAAGCCTCTCTGGCTGGAGGAATCTGAGAAGAAGATACATCCCCACACCGCAGATTATGGCGAAGGCCATCATGGCATCCCTAGCCCTCTTGGCTCGAAACACCCTGGCAAGGGTCATGACCAATGCCACACCAACGCACCCTGGTATCACGAGGAAAGGGATTATCCCCAATACGAGAAGCCCGTAATATTCCCAGGGGGCCTCGTACACGACCCCGTAGACCAGGAAAACGGGTGTGCCGAAGAAAAGTACCATCCAGGAACTCGCAACCAGTGTCTCGGAGAGCTTGGCCCTGTAAAGGCTCCCTATGGGAATAGGAAGGGAAAAGAGGAGTTCCAGGTCCTGGGAGAGATAGAAGGCAGAAAAACCGCTCACAACATTGCTGAAGATCAGAAGGCCCAAAAAGGTGAGGAAGACCATATCCAGGAGTCTCCAGGCCAAAAGATCGCCAAAGGATTCTATGCCCCTGAAATATGTGAGGACCCTCCAGAGCCCCCAGAAGGTCCCAGCCCATAGGAGAGCGCCCAAGCCCAGGAAGATCACGAGCCTCAAACGCTTGTCCTTGGTCTCCAGCCTGCGCCACCCAGAGACAACTATTGGGGAGAATACAAGCCAGCTGAGAAGGGAGTTCTTCACAGGCAACCCTCTTCCTCTCCGGCCGTGAGCCTGAGAAATACCTCCTCGAGGTCAGCTCCGAATTGACCAGTCATGGCTGCTAGCTCCTCGGCTGTCCCCTGAGCAACTATCCTGCCCCTGTCCAGTATAGCTACCCTGTGGCACATCTCTTGGGCCACTTCCAAGGTGTGGGTGGACATGAATATGGATACCCCTTTCTGGGCCTCCTTCCTGAAGATCTCCTTCACCAATCTCGCTCCCTTGGGATCCAGCCCCACCATTGGCTCATCCACTATGAGCACTTTGGGCCTGTGAAGAAGGGCTGCACACATGACTAGCCTCTGCTTCATGCCGTGGGAAAAGTTCTCTATGAGCTTGTCTGCCCAGCTATCCAGGCCGAAGGTATGGAGGAGCCCTTCCATCTGTGCTTCGAGGTCCGAGGCCCCCATGCCCCTTATGGTGCCCACAAACTTGAGGAATTCCCTCGCGGTGAGCTTCTCGTACAGAAAGGGCCTGTCGGGAACGAGTCCTATTTGGGCCTTAGCTTTTGTCGGCTCCTTGCAGATATCGTATCCAGCTATCCTCGCCTTGCCCGATGTCGGTTTCATGAGCCCGGCCATGATCTTTATGGTGGTCGTCTTACCAGCACCATTGGGCCCCAGGAATCCGAATATCTCCCCCTCTCTCACACGGAGATTGATATCCTTGAGGGCTTGAAAGGCACCATAATTCTTGCTCAGGTCCACCAACTCGATCATCTCTGAAAGAGAATCTCCGCCTTGAGTCTCCCAATGACTCCCACGAGCCTGGCCTGCCCCTGAAGCTCTCCTTCCACAAGCTTTATGTGGGTGGCATCAGCTGGGAACTGTCCCAGGGTGGCATCCAAGGAGAACCATTTTCCCAGGAAGACCTCGTTCCATGCATGGTAATAGAAATGACCCGAATCGTAGAGGAGCCCTGCGCAGATCTTGGTGGGAATGCCGGCAGCCCTCGCCAAAGCGGCGAAAAGCACAGCGTGCTCGTTGCAGTCCCCCTGGGCCGTAGAGAGGACCTCCACTGCGCTGGGCACACCCATGGTGGGGACCTTCTCCACGTTCTCGTACACCCACTCCATGATCAGTCTCACAGCCCTGAGGGCACTTCTCTCGCCTTTTAGGATCTCGACCGTTTTCCTTCTTATGGCTTCATCGTCGCTTTGGACAAGCAGACTCGGTGAGAGATACTCCGAAGGGATCAGGCCTCCTTTGTGAGGGAGCTCGTAATCTTCGGCCCCCTCCATTTTCTCCTTGGTCACCTCCACAACCGATCCCCATCTTTTCTGCCTCCCCTCCTCCAACGAGAACTTGGACAGATCAGCCCCGGTGAAGATGACCTTGAGATAACTGACTCCTCTCGGGTTGGCTATCTCCCCTTTCACTGGGACCGCCATTGTCCTGAAGAGGTCGACTCCTTTCCCCACGGGCCAGCCTTGTAGCTGCGCTTGCTGCTCGCTCTCTTTGACCATTCTGAGTCCACCCAAACCTTCCTCCTCCAACACCTCCCCTTCGGGACTGACCCACGCCTTCAGGCTCAACGAGCCCCAGGTATAGGTCACGGGAAAGGCCTGGACGGTCTTCCCTCCTATCTCCCTTTCCTCCTTTGCTCCAACCACCATTTCCAACTGCTCGTATGTGAAGGTGAGGGGATCCAGCATGGGCACACTGAACCTCTTTCCCGTTTCCAGGGCCCCTTCCAACAGCAATGCGTACCTCAAGGTCTGAGGGACCCAGGTCTTCTCCCTCCATGGAATCTCTAGGGTCCTCACCCTCCCTGCAGATACCATTTGAACCCGAAGAAATTTGCCTTCGACCCACCCTTTGGAGGAGAACCTTGTGGGCCCGCTCTCCAGGGTGAGCTCGAAGCTCTTGAGGAGAAAGGACCTGTCAGTGACGATGGAAGTTCGGGTCGTTATCTCTCTTGGAATTCCCAGGAGGGATAGCCTGAGGAGGGCTTTTTCTTCAAGGATGAATCCGCCCTCCCAAGAGCGCACCTGGCTGGTGGAAAACCCGATCTTCTGACCCTGAGCATAAATGCCCATCCAGTCAACCCTGTCCTCTATCTCCTTTCCTATGGCCTCGAGGTGAGAGGGCGAAAACACCACAGGACGATACTCTCTCCAGATGAGGGCCCCAACCATAGCGCCCCACCAGATGATGATTGCGAGAGAGACAAGTCTTCCCATGAGAGGAACCTTTGGAGTCATTCACGGGGTGAGCTAGAGGAACTCGAGCGCCCCGATACCATTCGGCCCACCCTATTTGCCAGAAAATGATCTCATGATCTCCAGGGCATTTTGCCAGACCCTTTCCACTTCCCCATCCCCCATTCCCGAGGCCTTGAGGATCCTAGCCCTTTCCACGGGCTCCAGGATATCTCCCGGTGAATGGGTGTCGGTGTTGATGAGCAGTCTCGCTCCAGCTTCGATAGCTCTCCTCAATACCCATCCATTGCTGAGGCTATGCCCCCGACGGGTCGTTATTTCCAGGAAAACGCCATTTCTGGCTGCGAGCTCGGCATCTCTGGGGTCTATCAACCCAGGATGCGCTATCAGGTCGGCCCCTGCCTCTATGCCAGCGCGATTGGTTCCCTTGGCTACTGGCTCCACCAAGGTCTCTCCGTGCACCACCACCCATTTAGCGCCCATTCCCCTCGCCCTCTCCACCATCCTCTCCAGTCTCGTTGGCGGCACATGGGTCAACTCAACACCTGGTATTACCTGGATTCCCCATTCTTCTCCCACCTCCTCCATGAACCTTCCCAGCCTCCCCAGCACGAGCTCAAGATTGGAGCCGTCTACATGGTCGGTTATGGCTATGCACCGGCAGCCCTTTTTCTTGACCCTCTGGATCAGCTCGGATGGAAGTAGCTCCCCGTCGCTCAGGAGGGTGTGAGTGTGAAAGTCAGCGAACCATCCCGGATCTTTGGGTTCCATTTCTCTCAATCCTCCACCCTTTCCCCCCAAAGGGAGTGTCTCAAACTCTTCTCTATCCTCACTTTGACCATTCTTCCCACGAGTTGCCCAGCGTCTCCCTTCAGGTGAACTATTCTATTGGTTCTGGTCCTTCCAGTGACCTGCCCCTCCCCCCTGGGGGATGGGCCTTCAACCAAGATCTCTTCCACCTTCCCGATGCAATTCTCCAGGATCTCCCAACTAATCCGATCCTGTAGGGCTTGAGCCCTCGCAAGCCTTTCGGCCTTCACCTCTTGAGGGACATCGTCTCTCATTCCATAAGCAGATGTGAAGGGCCTTGGAGAATACTTGAAGGAATACATGCCATCGAATCCCACTTGCCTCAGTAAGTCGAGGGTGAGTTCGAAGTCCTCCTCCGTCTCGCCTGGAAATCCCACAATGAGATCAGTGGTGAGGGCAACCCCTGGGACCATCTTTCTCAGAGCCTCCACCTTTTCCAAGTACTCTTCCCTCGTATAGCCCCGGTTCATGGCTTGGAGAACCCTGTTGGAGCCCGATTGGACTGGAAGGTGCAGGTGCTCGCATACTTTTCTCAGTTCAGCCATCGCCTCCATGAGTTCCACGGAGAGGTCCTTGGGATGGGATGTGGTGAATCTTATCCTCTCTATGCCCTCCACTTCTTCCAACAGCTTGAGAAGGCGAGGAAATGTCAAGGGCTTGGGGAGATTTCTGCCGTATGAGTTCACGTTTTGACCCAGCAGAGTTATCTCCTTTATGCCCGCCTGGGCCAGTTGTCTGACTTCCTGGAGGATCTCCTCCGGTGGCCTGCTACGCTCAGGGCCTCTCACATGGGGCACTATACAATAGGAACACCTGTTGTCGCACCCCTGCATGATCGTGACATAGGCCTTCACCTGCCCCGGGGCTGGGGTGGGAAAACGGTGCAGTGATGGGACATCATCGACCATGCTCACATCGAGGCTCCTTATCCCTGCCCTCGCTGCTCTGACCATCTCTCCCACCCTGTGTATCTGATGGGTCCCGAAGACGAAATCCAGATGGGGAGCCTCCTTGAGAAGCTTCTCCCCAACTTGTTGGGCCACACAACCCCCTACCCCTATGAGGAGACTGGGTTTCTTCCTCTTAAGGGGAAGGAGTCGGCCTAGAGCGCTGTAAACCTTCCTCTCGGGCTTCTCCCTCACACTGCAGGTGTTGAGAATTATGCAATCCGCTTTCTCAGGATCCTCGGTGAGCTCGTAACCCTCTTCCTCCAATATAGAGGCTATCTTCTGGGAGTCGTGCTCGTTCATTTGGCATCCAAAGGACTTTATGAAGAGATACAT
>JAPWUY010000195.1 GCA_028275295.1 Thermodesulfobacteriota bacterium
CTTCGGGAAAGCTTCCTCACTCGGATGCGCTTTCCACGGTGCAAAGGGCTGTTCCTCTGTGAAAAGTTATGTCCAGGAGATCTCCCTTGGAGAGGCTGGATGCTTCTCTGATGATCTCCCTTTGGGGATGCCTCCTCACTATGCTATAGCCCCTCCCGAGGATCTTGAGGGGGCTTAGGGTTTCCAATACCGCAGCCCTTTGTTCCAGGAGAGATCTCTTCAGTTTGAGCTCCGCCTTTATCGCTCTCTGCAAGCTGCTCAGGAGTTCGTCCAAGAGAAGTCGCTCCTGACGGACTCTTCTCCTCGGGTCCTGAAGTCTGCCCATGAAGTTGGAGATGTGGGCTCGCCTATCCTTCAGGTTCTTTTCCATGGCATGAAGGAGTCTCGTTCGGAGATCGAGGATCGCCCTCTCCAGATCGGCCTTGAGGGGCACTATGAGCTCCGCTGCGGCCGAGGGTGTGGGAGCCCTCAGGTCGGCCACGAAGTCCGCTATGGTATAGTCGACCTCATGTCCCACAGCGCTCACAACTGGGACCTTGGAGGCCGCGATGGCCCTCGCCACCTTCTCCTCGTTGAATGCCCAAAGGTCCTCTAAGGATCCTCCCCCCCTTGCCACGACTATGACGTCCACACCTGGCCACTGGTTTAAGTCTTCTATGGCCTGAGATATTTCCTCGGCTGCCCCTTCGCCTTGGACCTTTACAGGCCTCACCAGCACTTGGAGATTGGGGAATCTGCGGCCCAGGATCTGAAGCATGTCCCTTATGACCGCCCCTGTGGGAGAGGTCACTATTCCCACAACACGGGGAAGGAAGGGGATCCTTCTCTTCCTTTCCTGGTCGAAAAGGCCCTCCCGAGCAAGACGCGCCTTGAGCTGCTCGAATGCCAGAAGAAGGGCTCCCACCCCCCTGGGCTCCATGAAGTCCAGATAGAGTTGATACTCTCCCCTGGCCTCATAGACCCCAAGGCGGCCCAAACACAGGACATGCATCCCATCTTCGGGGACAAAGGAAAGGTACTGCACCTGGGACCTGAACATGACAGCCCTTATCTGGGCTCTATCGTCCTTGAGGGTGAAATAGAGGTGCCCGGATGAGTGGAGGTGGCAATTGGAAATCTCCCCCTCGACCCATATGGAAGGAAAATTGCTTTCGAGTATGTCCCTTATCTCCCTCGTGAGATCGCTCACCGTATACACAAAAACAGGGCCGCTACCCTCCAATCGGTTCATGACATTCCCCTATCCTCCTCGGATCTTTTTGGGCTATTCGCCTGACCTCAGACTAAAAAGTTATCGAATGATAGCCCTCTACGAGATCCTTATGCCATAGAGAGCCCAGGATCTCGCTTTCGGACCCATGCCTTCCCGCACTTCCATTGGTCGTGAGGGTATCGATGGAGGTGATGGCCTTGACAAGGGGGCCCCTTGCGCCTTCTGAGGGATTTCCAGAGGGAAACCAGGCTCCTCCTCTTGGGAGAGAGAAAAAAACAAGGAGGATGGGGGCAAGTCCAAATTCCCCATCCTCCTTCCATGCCGAAGCGGGGACTCGAACCCCGACGGGGCCACCCCCACCAGACCCTGAACCTGGCGCGTCTACCAATTCCGCCACTTCGGCCCGCCTTGCATAACCCGCTAATCGTTTTTATAGTAAAGAAGCGGCATTGTCAAGGTCAGAGTCGGACAAAGCGCCACGTCTCGAAACTCGAAGGCAGAGCCATGGAGCACATCCGGGAAAGGATACCTCCCCACAAACTCGAAAAGGCTGTGGTAACCCTGGGTAACTTCGATGGGGTCCATCTCGGGCACCAGAAGATCTTCCAGTTGGTCATCCAGAAAGCCAGGGAAATCGGTGGGAAAAGCGTGGTCTACACCTTCGAGCCCCACCCCATGAAGGTCCTCTATCCTCAGAAAAGGATGCCCCTCATAACCTCATACAGGGAGAGGGCTAGGCTAGTCGAGGAAATGGGGATAGATGTCTTGGTGAGTGCGCCCTTCGATCTCGAGTTCGCGAGGATGGAGGCGAGGGATTTCGTGCGAGATGTGCTCGTTGGCGCAATAGGGGCCAGGATAGTTCTCGTGGGCTATGACTATGCTTTTGGAAAAGAGAGGCGTGGAGACACCGAGCTCCTCAAGAAGATGGGCGAGGAGATGGGGTTCGAGGTTGAGGTGGTGCCTCCAGTCATGCTCAATGGCTCCGCTGTAAGTAGTAGCAGGATAAGATCCGTGATAGAGGAAGAGGGCGATGTGGCCCTGGCCGCGAGAATGATGGGGAGAGAGTTCTCTGTCACAGGCATAGTGGTGGAAGGCCACAGAAGGGGCAAGGCCCTCGGTTTCCCAACGGCCAATTTACAGTTGGAAAGCGAGCTTATGCCCAGGCCAGGGGTGTACGCTGTCAAGGTGGAGATCGCGGAGACGGCAGGCGCCTTCGGAGGAATGGCCAATCTGGGGACCAACCCGACCTTTGGGAATGGGACCCTATCTCTCGAAGTCCATCTCTTCGACTTCCAAGGGGACCTGTACGGGAAGGAGCTGAGTGTCTCCTTCGTGGACCGCCTGAGGGACGAGATAAAGTTTCCCTCCCCCGAGGCCCTCGTCGAGCAGCTCAGGAAGGATGAGGAGAGATCCAGGGCCATCCTGAGCTCGAGGAAAGGTTGAAAAGGGGAGCCCTCAAAGATCCCAAGCTCTGGGTAGGTGTCTCGCTCAGCGTTCTCTTCTCGTTTCTCGCCCTGAAGGGTGTGGATCTGAGGGGCCTTGTGGAGGTGGCGAAGAGGGCAAATCTTCTCCCTCTCTCCATGGCCTTTTTCCTCGCATATGCGATCCTCTGGGTGAGGGCGCGGAGGTGGGGCATACTCCTCAGGCCTCTGGGCTCCGTGAACGAGTGGCTCCTCTACAAGATGACCCTCCTGGGATTTCTGGCGAACTACTTGCTTCCTGCTCGGATGGGGGAGCTTCTGCGCGCGATATTCCTCGGGTCCAGGACCGGAAACAGTGCCTCCTCCATTTTCGGGACAGTGGTGGTGGAGCGTCTTTTGGATCTGGGGAGCATCCTCCTTGTATTTTTCATCGTCACCTTCTCAGCACCTTTTCTCGACGAAGAAAAGGCCCTGAAGGAAGCCCTCCAGGCAACAGCTTTTGTCCTCGTCGTCGTTGGGGCCGGGATGACGGCATTTCTCTGGCTCCTCAAGGTGAGAAGAGAGGAGACCATCGGGATCTTCTCCAAGACCTTGGGAAAGATCCTGCCCAAGCTCTCGTCCAAATTGGTGAACCTCCTCAGTTCCTTTTCTCAAGGCCTGGAAGTTCCTAGAGGGACAAGAGATCTGGGAGAGATAGCCATCTGGACCATAGCCATATGGACATTGAGCGCCACTGTGGTTTTCCTAGTCTCAGAGTCCCTGGGGCTTGGGCTTGCATGGGGTGCTTGCTGGTTTGTTCTCGTTGTCCTGGGCCTCGGGGTGAGTCTCCCGTCGGCTCCGGGCTTCATAGGCACGTTCCACTACGCTGCCATGGCCTCTGTGATGGCATATGGGGTTGGGAAAACGGAGGCCCTGAGCTTTGCCCTCCTCCTCCACGCCATTTGCATTCTTCCCGTCATGGTCCTGGGCTTGCCCGTCCTATGGGCAGAGGGGATGGGGCTAAGGGCCATGACCAGATCCGTGGTCCGGGAAGATGTGAAAGACGCATGAAGGCTTAAGGGGAAGATACCCTCCCCGCATTATTCATGGCCAGTAGACGGTTGCGCCTTCCCGATTATCTCTCCGGAGGCCGGGGCCATATCGAAAGACTTCGTGATTCCGCTTTTGTGATTTGGTCCTGATTCGAGTGGGAAGACACGAAAGGGTATCGGGGGCCTGGGGGCTTGGCAGCCAAGTGGCGGGCCTCTCTAGAGCAGTTCCGGTCAGACCATCGTCTCCAAAATGGCTACCAGCTTTGGCAAGATGGTCCCTGCTGAGCCCTGGAGGAAGATATCGGTTATGGTTCTCGTCAGAGGGGTCTCCTCGGTATTCACCTCTATTATCCTGGCTCCTCTGTCCTTGGCCAGATAAGGCATATCGCATGCGGGCGCAACAACTGCCGATGTCCCCACAACCAGCATCACATCGCAGTTTTTGGACTCTTCCTGGGCCTGTATCAATGCCCTCCAGGGGATAGGCTCTCCGAAAAAGACAACGTCAGGCTTGAGTATCCCTCCGCAAAAGCACCTGGGGGGAATGGAGCTCAGATCCACCAAGTGCCTGGGGATCCTTTCCCCGCAGCTCAGACATGCCAATTTGTGACCGCTTCCGTGGAACTCTATCACATAGCGGCTTCCCGCATCTTGGTGGAGGTGATCTATGTTCTGGGTGATGATGGCCCTCAGGAACCCGAGTTGCTCCATTCTAGCCAGGGAAAGGTGGGCTGGATTGGGCCTCGCCCCTTCGACTATTTGCTGAAGTTCCCTGAGCATTCGCCACACCTTCTCGGGGTGTGCCCTCAAGGCATCTATGTGGGCGTACTCCATGGGGTCGTACTTCTCCCAAAGACCCTGGGTTCCCCTGAAAGCGGGGATCCCGCTTTCCACCGAGATCCCCGCCCCCGTAAGTGCCACAACTGCTCTAGCCCTTCTTATGAGCTTGGCTGCCTTGTCGAGTAGCCTTTCCATGTCCGCCATGCCGAGCCTCTTTCGGATCGTGAGCATCAGAGGGTATTGGCTATGACCAGCCTCTGGATCTCCTGGGTCCCCTCGTATATCTGGGTTATCTTGGCGTCCCTCATGTACCTTTCCACGGGGTATTCCTTTATGTATCCATAGCCTCCCAGCACCTGAACTGCCTCGACAGTGACGTGCATGGCAGTATCTCCGCACATGACCTTGCTCATGGAGGACATGCGAATGAGCTCAGGGGGCAGTTTGGACATGTCCTTGGGTTGCTCCTGGAGCAAAGCCGCTGTCTTGTAAAGCAGATGTCTCGAGGCCTCGACTGCGAT
>JAPWUY010000196.1 GCA_028275295.1 Thermodesulfobacteriota bacterium
TTGTCCCTGAGGTAACGGGCGAAGGCCGGATATACCCTGTCCCTCAAGTAATCCCATGGCCTCTCCTGCATGAGGGAGACCTCGTAGTACAGGATCTTCTCCTTTCCCCTCTCCTCGTCCTTCTCCCTATACCTGTTGTAAAGCTCTCCCTCCATGGACTCGTATGCCTTGCCCAGGAGGATGTCCAGATAATTGGGCATTGGGGAGTGACACCTCCTCTTCCCTACTCTCTATTCCAGTTGGGGCGCATCCAGGTAATCCAGTTCCACCTGACTCACAATTGCCACGTAATTGGAGAGGGTGGCCAGGGCGATCGTGCCTATTGCCTCCACTATCTCCTCGTCTGAAAATCCATGCTCCCTGAGCCGATCGAATGTCTCGTCGCTCACATGACCTCTTTTCTCCACAACCTCCTTGGCGAAGCTGAGAATGGCCTGGGTTCTCGGATCCGGGCTCTGGGCCTTCCTGGCCTGAATTGTCTCCTCCTTGGTCATCACCCCATGTTCCACAGCAGTGCTCGTGTGGGAGGCCAGACAGTACTCGCATCCGTTTATCTGGGACGTGAGGAGGTAGATCATCTCCCTGGTCTTCTTGTCCAGTTTGGATGCCTCGAGGCACCTCGTGAGCTTCAGGAAGCCATCGAAAACCGTAGAGGAGTTGGCCATCACGCAATAGAGATTCGGGACCATCCCCACCTGATCGAATAGCTTTTTCGTGAAGGCATCAGCTTCTTCCGGCTCCACATAACCAAGTCTCGGCATTTTCCTCCTCCATTGGTATCCTTTTAAGGGACTCGAGAGGCCCTCCGAGTGAGTACCAGAGGCCGCCTTCGTTGTCAACCCTAGAGAAGGAGGCAACAGAGAAGTGAGAGCGCGAATCGCATCCATCGAGAACATAATAGCTCAGGATCCAGGCCACAGAAAAATATTCTTCCTCACCCAGAGGGACCACTTGAGGCTAGCTGCTCTGAGCCTCCTAGGTGGCAAGAGGGTCCTGATCGCAAGCGGTTTTCCAATTCTAAAGGCGAAAGCCGGCGAGACAGATGGGCCACCCGGAGCCCTGGCCCTCGGTCAGGCATTGAGAAGATTGGGCAAGGAAGTCAGTTACATCACGGATGCTCACCAGGTGCACCTCTTCAAGGCAATCTCGGCCGAGCCTGTCATGACCTTCAGGGATGACCTTCTGGAAAGGGGTGGGTTCTCCCACTTAGTGGCAGTGGAGAGACCCGCAAGGGCGAGGGATGGCAGATATTACAACATGAGGGGGGAGGATATAACGGCCCTGGTGGAGCCCATAGACGAGCTCTTCAGAAAGGCGGAATCCCACAATGTAGTAACGATAGGCATTGGCGATGGTGGAAATGAGGTGGGAATGGGGAGGGTGTTCAAGGGGGTAATGGAGTTCATTCAGCATGGTCAGAAGATTGCCTCAGCGGTCCTCACGGACTATGTGGTGGTATCGGGGGTGTCCAATTGGGGGGCATACGGGCTTGTAGCCGCACTTTCCGTGCTCACGGGAAAGGACCTTCTGCCCTCTGGAGATGAAATCCGTCGCACTATGGAATCCTTGGCCCAGGCTGGAGCAGTGGATGGGGTGAGCGGCCTACCCGAGACATCAGTTGATGGCCTTCCTCTCCAAAGGACAGTGGAGTTGGTGGAGGAGATGAGATGGCATCTTCTTCCTGCTCCTCTGGGAAGGGTCACTGGATTGAAGGTGGGGGTGATAGGTGCTGGGACAACGGGGATTGCAGTGGCCAGACTCCTCCTGAGAAAAGGCGCCCAAGTGCGGATCTCCGAGAAAGGAGAGGTCTCCATTCCAGGAGATCTATCCCACTGTCCTGTGGAGATGGGAGGTCACACTCTCCAATTCATGGAAGGAGTGGACCTGGTCGTCAGGAGTCCAGGGGTTGATCCAAGGCTCCCTTTCGTCCGGGGCCTCTGGCAGAGGGGAATTCCTGTGTTGAGCGAGATGGAGGCGGCCTTCGAGATGGAAAGGCCCCAGCTCGTAGCTGTCACTGGAAGCGTTGGGAAGAGGACGACGGTGGAGCTCTTAAGCAGGATCATGTCCCGACTGGGAAGGTCCATGCCTTTCGGTGGAAACAAGGGAAAGCCCCTTTCGGAGCTACTCCTCGAGGAAGAGAAAGGCCCCATTGCCCTCGCGGTATCGAGCTTCCAGTTGGAAAGCGTATTGCATTTCAGACCACATATTGCCGCAATACTCAATGTTCTCCCCCTCCACCTGGACAGGCACGGTGATCCAATGGAGATAGTGAGGACGAAAAGCAGGGTCTTCATGAACCAGGGTCCAGAGGATATCCTCATCTTGAACAGAGACGAGCCCAACCTCAGGCTCCTCGAGGGGAGACATTGGGGAGAGACCCTTTGGATATCTGCCAAGGGCCGAGTGGAAAGGGGGGCATGGATGGCAGGAGGGAAGATCTTTCTCTCGCCAGAAGGTGATGAAGCGACGGAAATTCCCTGTGAAGAGAATGGCATCCCGCCGGAGCCATTCATGGTAGCCCTCCTTTCAGCTTGGTGCCTCGGGGCTGATGTGGGAGAATTGAGGGATGTTGCGAGAGGGCTCGGCTCGCCGTGAAAGAGGGGAGGGGCGCGGACATGGAAAAGGGGAGGGACAACTCGCTTCACGGAAAGGGGGAAGGGGACAGGCTCCAGAGGATGAGGGAGATCGCCATGGATATCTTCCGTGCTGGTCTTCAGGCCGTGGATCCCGAAGAGGCGGTCTACAGGAAAGTGACCCTAGAGGATGGGAAGCTCCGAGTGGGCGAGAGGGTCTTCGATCTAGGGGGATTCAAGAGGGTTCTCGTAGTAGGAGCGGGAAAGGCGTCGGCTCCCATGGCCAAGGCACTGGAGGCGATTCTCAGGGATCGGATAGAGGGGGGGAGCCTCGTGGTGAAGGAAGGACATGGCCTCGCCTTGGGGAAGATATCGGTTGAAGAGGCCTCTCATCCTGTCCCAGACATGAGGGGGGTGAAGGGGACTCAGAGGATCATGGATCTCCTTTCCTCTGCGGGGCAAGAGGATCTCGTCATTGGGCTCATATCAGGGGGAGGCTCTGCCCTTTTGGTCGCGCCTGTCCAGGGCATAACCTTGAAGGACAAGCAAGAGGTGACCAGGCTTCTTCTTTCCTGCGGGGCCACAATCCATGAAGTGAACACAGTGAGGAAACACCTCTCTGCGGTGAAAGGAGGGCAGCTCGCTCGGCTAGCAGCTCCAGCTACCCTCATCACCTTGATCCTCTCGGATGTAATAGGGGACGATCTCGACGTCATAGCTTCCGGGCCCACAGTGCCTGACAAGAGCACCTTTCTCCAAGCCAAGGAGGTGCTCCAGAAATACTCCTTGTGGGACAAGGTTCCACCTGCTGTGAGAGGGGTAATGGATCGTGGAGTTGCGGGGAAGATCCCCGATACGCCGAAGGATGGCGACCCCTGTTTCCAGAGGTGTCACTGGGAGATCGTTGGAAGCAATCTCCAGGCCCTAATGGCAGCCAGAGAATTTTCCGAGAGCCTGGGTTACAGATCGATGATCCTGACCTCGAGACTAGAGGGGGAGGCTAGGGAAGTGGCCAAGGCACTCGTATCCATTGCCAAAGAGGTGAAGGCCACAGGCAACCCCATAGGGGTCCCATGCTGTATCCTCTCAGGAGGGGAGACTGTGGTGACCCTGAGGGGAAAAGGGAAGGGCGGCCGGAACATGGAACTCGCTCTTTCCGCATCTATGGCCCTGGATGGAATGGAGGACCTGGTCTTCTTGAGTGCTGGCACAGACGGCACAGACGGTCCCACGGATGCCGCAGGGGCCATAGCAGATGGGACGACGATTGCCAGGGCAAGGAGGCTGGGCCTCTCCCCTTTAAGGTACCTCGATGAAAACGACTCCTATCACTTCTTCGAGGCCCTCGGAGATCTGGTAATCACAGGGCCAACCCGCACCAACGTCATGGACATTCAGGTGATCCTGGTGGAATGAGGGTATGCCTTCTTGGAGGCCTCTTACTCCCAATTCAGGGCTGAAAAGGCCTCGCCTTCCCCTCGGGGGGATCCTCCTCAAACCCTCCCTCCAGGGTCCTCTTGAAGGCCCATGACCTCAGGGCTCGAAGCCCCCT
Organism: Thermodesulfobacteriota bacterium; assembly: GCA_028275295.1. Taxonomy (GTDB): domain Bacteria; phylum Desulfobacterota; class Desulfocorpusculales; order Desulfocorpusculum; family Desulfocorpusculum; genus JAPWUY01. Next base: position 4,126 of record JAPWUY010000196.1, read on the forward strand.
CATGGCCCAAAAGGCTTTTGGATCTTGCGACCCAGGCCAGGATCACACCTGAGGAAAAGGATCGGGTTTTCCCAAAAGGAAGCCCTTGGAGAGGCCCCATCACTCACCTCCTTTGTGAAGGATGGGGCCGAGAGGCCCTCTCTCAACCCTTTATCACGCCCAAGGGCCTCAACCGCACGACCTTCTTGCTTATTCCAGCCCCGTGGACCACGTTCACCACGTTATTCACGTCCTTGTAAGCCTCGGGGATCTCCTCTACCAATGTGGCTTTGCTCGCCCCCCTTATCACTATGCCCTTCTCCTCGAGCTCTTTGGATATGGACCTTCCCTTGGATGCTTTTATGGCCTGATGGCGGCTCATGACCCTGCCAGCTCCATGGCAGGTGGAGCCAAAGGTCTCCCTGAAAGCCTGTTCCGTGCCCACGAGGACATAAGAGCATCTCCCCATGTCACCGGGGATGAGCACAGGTTGGCCCACCTCCCTGTACTTTTGGGGCACCTCCGGGTGGCCTGGAGGGAAGGCCCTCGTGGCACCCTTTCTGTGGACGCAGAGCTTCATCTTCCTCCCATCCACCTCGTGCTCTTCCAGCTTCGCCATGTTGTGGCACACGTCGTACACCAGTTCCAGTCCCAGGTCCTTGGGACCCAATCCGAAGACCTGTTCGAAGGTCTCCCTGACCCAGTGGCTTATCATCTGCCTGTTCACGAAGGCGAAGTTGGCTGCAGCGGCCATTGCAGCCAGGTAATCCCTGCCCTCGGGTGAGTCCACTGGCGCACAGCAAAGCTGTGGATCCGGGAGCTCTATGCCATATTCCCT
>JAPWUY010000197.1 GCA_028275295.1 Thermodesulfobacteriota bacterium
GGTAAATGATAATCTAGCTCCTCTAGCTCCATTCTTCGAGCCTTCACGAGGAAGCCCGAAGGAGTCCCCTCGGGCTGTCTGGCCCGCCAGACCATGGGCCTTCCATCAGATTGGCTCATGTTGCACGGGGTATTTCCTCTGCCCCAGTTTCAGGAAAAAGCCCCCTTCCTCCTCCTCTATCATCCTGGCCAGCTGGTAGTAAGCCTTACGAGAGAATCTGGCCCTGAACCTCCCCTTTTTCACCCGACAGTAAGGAACGTTCTCGGATCCAATGGTCAGAGTCGCGGGGTCGAAAAGTTCCATGCTCCCATCGTTCAAATGGAGAACTATGGCCACGGTGTCCCCCTTTTCCTGGACAGGACTCACACTCCATACCACAAACGGGGTATCCTCGACCTCCACTTTGCACTCTTGCCCCCGCCACAGAATCCAATATGAGCCATCCTCCCCTTGGACTAGATGTTCGCTGAGCAAGGCAACTATGTCCTGCCTGACAATGGGTGCCCCCTCATATCTCCACTGACCATCTTTGTCTATGAGGATTTGGCCCTGCTCCCTTTCCGAGAAATCGTTCATTTCCTTTGTCCCCGGAGTTCCTCCAGGAAACTCCGGCTATCACCTCAACATTCCAGGAAAATGGTCACCGGACCATCGTTCACCAGGCTCACATCCATATGCTTACCGAAGATCCCAGATTCCACCTTGAGCCCCATCTTCTTCAGCTCGTTGATGAAATTCTCGTAGAGCAAAGTGGCAGTCTCGGCCGCTGCTGCCTGGGTGAACGAAGGTCTTCTGCCTCTCGAGCAGTCAGCGTAGAGGGTGAACTGAGATACTACCAGGACTTCCCCTCCTACGTCCATGACCGAATAGTGAAACTTCCCTTCCTCGTTCTCGAATATCCTCAGGTGGCAGATCTTTTGGGCCATCTCCCGGCACTTCTCAGCTTTGTCTTCCTGGCCCACACCCAAGAAGACGAGCAAGCCTCTCCCTATAGAGCCAACGACTTGTCCATCCACCTTCACTTGCGCAGAACTCACCCTCTGCAAGAGCGCTCTCATGGGACTCCTGTTTGGGGAGATGAGGAGGAGTGCGCGATTTCCCGCCCTCGAATGGGATATGACCACCTAAGCCAAAAGGCTCACTCGAGCCCTATGTCCATGGGATCGATGAGATCCTCTTCCTCGCCCCACTCTTCCTGCCCCTGTTGGCTCATGGAGGCAGCACACGAGATGTTGACCCCGCAATAGTAGAGGCAGATCTCGTCAGTTGAATCGAACTCTCCAAAACAATCCAGCCTACCTTCCAGCTCCTCTTCACTCAATAGCCTCGACATGGAACTCCCTCTGGATTTTGATGGTCGGTACAGCTCCCGACAAAACGTCAAGCCTCACCGCTACCTAAGGAAACAGGACCGCATTTCCTCGATCGAAGCTTCACTCCCAAGAACTCCGACCCCCTCAGTGGTCCTCCTTTTTTGGGGTCTGAGGCTCGGTTCCGGAGGAGGAAGTCACTTCTATCTCGTCCTTACCCGCTACGGCCTTCTTGAAGTTCTTGATCCCCTTGCCCAGACCCGAACCTATCTCCGGAAGCTTACCCGCTCCGAAGATCACTAGGACTATTAAGAGGATGATTATGAGCTCCCAGGGCCCTGGTGTGAACATATTGACCTCCTTGGGCTAAAAAACCCACTTGACCTTACTGGCGGAAGTGCGTGGGAATCGAACCCACCTACCGGCTTTTTAGGCCGGTACACTGGATTTGAAGTCCAGGAGGCCCACCAGAACCTCTCCACTTCCACCGTTAGCATTCTGGCACTAGAGCCATCCGGTGTCAATTCCGAATGGAATGCCTCGCTTTCACTGGAATTTGGGAACACAAAGAGCCTCCACGGGGAGAGAGCCTCACATCTCCCAAAAGCCGCCCGTACAAGGCCACCGGCCCTTCGCCCGGTCATCCGCTGTCAACGAAACACACGGGGATGCTACTCGGCGCCCAATGCGGATGCGGATACCGGACCCTTCCCAAAAAATCGCCCCTTAGCGTGATTTCGGATCTTCCCCCCAAGGCCCCTCACCTCAGAGGGCCGCGCTGGGGAGGTCCGGGCTCCGCACGCCCGCAAGGAAAGCTCGCGCTTGATTGAGGCATGTCCCCATGGGTCACCGGGCTTCGCCCGGCCGTCCCGTGAAAACGGAATCCCTCGGCACACGTTTGGCCATGCTAAGCGGACGCACGGAGTGCGTCCCTCCGAGAAAACCACCTTTCACGCCATCCCAGGGCTTGCCAAGCAAGCTCCTTTATCGCCGCTTGGCCGTTCAGTGGAGGGGCGGGCTCCGCACGCCCGCAAATGAGGCTTTGCCTCTACCGTGGGATCGCCCGATTGGGCCACCAAACGTTCGTTTGCCCCCGATGATTATGTTATGCCTTGGCTCGCTTCCGGCCCGTATTTCCGGGCGCCGAGACCGCGCCCCTCCGAGAAGACTCCCTCGGCGTCATCTCCGACCTTTCCCCGCACGGCCATCCGTGCCAGGCCTGCCCCCCCCGGAGGGGCGGGCTCCGCACGCCCGCAAGGATGGCACGGGCTTGACCGTGGCATGTCTCCATTAGGCCCACGGCTGCCGCCTACTTGTCGGTGGTCATGCCATACCCCGGCTTGCACCCGGCCTTGCTATGCGGACGCACGGAGTGCGTCCCTCCGAGAAAACCACCTTTCGCGTCATCTGCGGGTTTGCCCCCGTAAGGCCTTCTCCCCGTCGCTTGGCCATTCCGCGGAGGGGCGGGCTCCGCACGCCCGCAAATGAGGCTTCGCCTCCACCGGGGGATCGCCCCATTGGTCCCCCAGGCGGTCGTTTGCCCCCGTTGATCATGTCGTGCCTCGGTTTAGGTACGGCCTGGCCATACGGGCGCGGAGACCGCGCCCCTCCGAGAAGACTCCCTCGGCGTCATCTCCGACCTTTCCCCGCACGGCCATCCGTGCCAGGCCCGCCCCCCCCGGAGGGGCGGGCTCCGCACGCCCGCTGGGAAGGCTTGCGCTTGACTGAGGCACGTGTCCTCTTGGCCACCGGTTCATCGTCAACCCATCCGGTGGGAATCCGGTACCTTGGCATTCCTCCGGCCGTAACAGGCGGGCGCACAGAGTGCGCCCCTCCGCGAAAACCGTCCATCCCGCGCGTTCCGTGTCTCGCACCCCGAGGCATTGTCGGGCGGGCTTGCCCCCTGGAGGTCCTAGCTCAGCACGGGCGGAAGGAACGCCCGGGGACTCACGGCCCCTAGCCCCAATTATTCGCGATCAGTTGATAATCATTCTGTGACCGAGGAGTGGATCTTGAGTCCATATTTTTCCATTTTTGCCTGCAAGGTTGGTCTGGAGAGGCCCAGGAGCTTAGCCGCCCTGCTTCTGTTCCCACCCGTGATATTCAGTGCCTCCTTTATGACCATGCTGGCGAACTTCTCGGTCAGGAGCTCGTAAAGCCCCTCTTTCGAGCCCTCGGCCATTGCCTTTCGAATCCAGCTCCTCAGGGCCTCTTCCACCGAGGAGTGATCTTGGGCCCTCTCCTGGATTTCTCCCCCTGAAATGGCACTTCCTATATCCTGAGCTGAAATGGGTGCTCCCCTGCTAAATATGAGAGCCTTCTGGAGGACATTGGCCAATTCCCTGACATTCCCGGGCCATGTATGTCTCTTTAGGGCTTCCAGGGCCTCCTCCGTAATGCCCGGGGTCTGGATACCCATTTCCATGGAGAACCGCTTGAGAAAGTACTCGGCAAGGAGGGGAACGTCTTCCAATCGCTCCCTGAGGGGAGGAAGCCACAAGGTCACCACATTGAGCCTATAGTAAAGATCTTCCCTGAACCTGCCTTCCGCCAGTGCAGCCTCCAAGTCTCGATTTGTGGCAGCTATTATCCGAACGTCCACAGGTATCGGCTCTCTTCCCCCCAACCTCTCTATGCTCTTTTCCTGAAGGAGCCTCAAGATCTTGGACTGGATAGTGAAAGGCATGTCACCTATCTCATCCAGGAAAATGGTGCCTTTGTGAGCCTGCTCTATCTTTCCCAGTTTTCTCGCCGTTGCACCCGTAAATGCCCCCCTTTCGTATCCGAAGAGTTCGCTTTCCAGAAGAGTCTCCGGGATGGCAACGCAGTTTATCACCAGAAATGGCTTGTCGGCCCTGGCACTGTGGTGATATATGGCCCTGGCCACGAGTTCCTTTCCAGTGCCGGATTCTCCCCTGATGAGAACAGTGGCATCGGTAGGAGCCACTCTTCCTATGGCCTTGTACACCTCTTGCATGGGACGGCTCTTTCCCACGAGGGCCTCTCCTTCCTGCCACTTCTCACTGGATGGGTCCAGTGCGACTTTCTCTCTCATGAATCGGCCGGCTTCCAGGGCCTGTTCTATGATGGCCAACATCTCGGGGATCTCGAAAGGTTTGAGCACATAGTCGAATGCCCCAAGCTTTGTCGCCTTTATAGCTGTCTCCGTTGTGCCGAAGGCTGTCATCACTATGACCGGAAGCCTCGAGTCCAGCTCCTTGATCTTTAGGAAGGCCTCGAGCCCGTCGATCCCTGGAAGCCTCACGTCCATCATCACGAGGTCGACTCTCTGGGCTCTCACTATCTCCAGGGCAGCTTCTCCCGTTGGTGCCAAGAGAACCTTGTATCCTTCCTTGGACAGGAGCCTCTCGAAGCTCTGTCTCAACCTAGCATCGTCATCTACCACTAGGATGGTTCCCAAGCCTCCCACCTCCTGGGAAGAGTGATGGTGAAGGTAGCCCCCTTGCCTTCTTGGGACTTCAATTCCATCCAGCCGCCGTGTTCCTCCACTATCCGAGCAGCTATGCTCAGCCCGAGACCCGTGCCCTCCTCCTTAGTGCTGAAGAAAGGCTCTAACACCTTGTCCACTATGGCGGCCGGAATTCCAGGCCCATTGTCCTCGA
>JAPWUY010000198.1 GCA_028275295.1 Thermodesulfobacteriota bacterium
ACCCAGGGCAATCTCGGCTAGGGCTTGCTGTTTCACCTCCTCCGGGACCTTCTCGTACATCTCAGTCAAGATGAAACCAGGGGCCACTGCATTGACATTGACATTGGATTTTCCCAGTTCCTTGGCAAGCGCCTTTGTGAGCCCTATGACCCCAGCCTTGGCTGCCGAATAATTGGTCTGGCCGAATTTGCCTCTCATCCCGTTTATCGAAGTTATGTTGACGATCTTTCCGTATTTCTGCTCCCTGAAGATGGGAGCGACTGCTCTGCAGTAATTGAACGTGCCCTTGAGATCGACATTTATAACGGCATCCCACTGCTCCTCGGTCATCTTCCATATCACCCCATCCCAGTTTATTCCAGCATTGTTGACCAGGATCTCGAGCGAGCCGAACTCCTCGATCACCCTCTTCACCATGTTCTGGGCATCTTGAAAATTGGACACATCGGCCTGTATCGCTAGAGCTTTTCTCCCCATTTTTCTTATCTGCTCGACTACGTGCTCGGCCTCAGCGGCTGATTTCCTGTAATTGAGAGCAACGTTTGCTCCATTGGCTGCCAAATCCAGACATATTGCTGTGCCTATCCCTCTGCTCCCTCCCGTCACAATGGCGTTTTTGCCCTCGAGAAGCATCCCACTTCCTCCTCTTAGTCGGATTGTGAAGAAGACCCTTGAGAATTCTAACCAGTTGGGAAAACCGAGTCAAATGTGACTAGAACTTCCCAGGATGCAACACATTGTATCTCCGGAAGGGCCTACTCACAGAGGAGAAAAGCCGACTCCCCTTTCGGATTCCCTTGCGCTCTTACCCGGTACATGGAAGAGGGCTCCCTGAGCCTGGACCTAGAGCTCAGGGGCCTCCACCTCACCTGAACATTCTCTCCTCGAACCTCAGGCTCCAGCCAGAGCCCCTCGGGTCTATCTCCACAGTCCTCCTATAGGTTCCCACGACCCGTTCCCCGAATCTTGTGTCCACATAAGCCGTGGCCACTATCTCGTGGGACCCTATGTCGAGATCCAAGGGCACCCTTCCCCTCGGGCCAACCCATATGGGTTCCTTCCAGTCATCCACATAAACCTCTATTCTCCATCCCGTGTGGTTCAAGAGCTCGCCCCTTGTGGGATCAACGGTCGCCCTAGGAGGGGGTGGGGGTGGAGGACCGTAGGCCACAGGGGGCGGCCCTTGTGCCCTTCGGCTTTCATCTATGGCCAACCCAGTCAAGGCTCCAGCCAAGGCTCCAGCTCCAGCGCCAGCAGCTGCTCCGGCGCCGCTTCCCGTAAGCCCATAGCCTATGAGAGCGCCGCTTGCAGCTCCGATCCCTGTGCTTGCGGGAACAGCGCTGTCATATGTGGCACATCCATAGAGTCCTGCCGAAAGAGCAAGGATCGTGATGAGAAGTGACCTCGCGATCTTCATTTTTCTTGCCACCTCCTCGATTTCCCTCGGATACTGAGACGAACCTTTTTCCCTCGGGGATTACTGCGAGATCTCAAGCTGTCAACTGCCCAGCATAAGCCCCATAACCAAAGATAATGCTTCGATTCCTCCAAGGCATCCCTCACGAGCCTCGAGTCTCACGGAACCACAAGAAGTACTCTTGATTTCCCTTGGGCCCCTTGATGGGAGAAGGGAAGGGTGGAGAGACCTCGAAACCGAGAGAGATCCCCAGCTCCCTCACTTCCTCGAGGACCCTCTCGTGGAGGTGCCACTCCCTCACCACTCCTCCCTTACCCACCTCCTTTCTTCCCACCTCGAACTGGGGTTTCACGAGGGCCAGGATCTCCCCCTCCCCCGGCGCTAGAACGCGGGCCACAACGGGGATTACCAACCGAAGGCTTATGAAAGACACATCTATGGTGGCAAGTTGGGGTCTTTCCTTCAGGTCTTCCCTTCTCAGGTACCTCACATTGCACCTTTCCATGATCTCCACCCTAGGATCTCCCCTAAGCTTTGGGTGCAATTGACCCCAACCCACATCCACGGCCAATACCTTCTTGGCGCCTCTTTGGAGGAGACAATCGGTGAAGCCTCCTGTGGAGGCTCCAACGTCCATGACCACTCGGCCCTCGACCTTTATCCCGAAATGATCCAGCGCCGCCTCTAGTTTCAGGCCACCACGGCTCACGTATTTGGGCGATGAGTCCAAGATCTTTATAGTCGCGTCAACTGGCACCCTATGCCCAGCCTTGTCGATCCTCTTCCCGTCCACGAACACCTTCCCCGCCATTATCAATCCCTGGGCCTTTTGCCTCGTCTCGGCGAGGCCCTTCTCCACCAAAAGGCGGTCCACCCTCTCTTTCCCGCTCATTGATGAACTTTCCACTCCTTTTGCGGCATCGAATCCCGAGGCCTTCTCTGGGGAAATACCCATGAATTCCGGTAACCTCATTGGCATATACCGCGGAGGCCATTCCCCTCGTCTCGAAAGCGAGATCATCCCTCCACTTGGACAAAGGATGACCAGGGAGTAGTTCCCCTTATCATCTCAGGAGGCATGTTTTCTGGACGGATACAAGGGGCTGGGCCCCGAGAAGAGCCCTTGCCCTCTCGGCTATGGAGGGAGCATCCAGTCCATATTTGATCCGCAACTCATTCTGTGTTCCGTGCTCCACAAAGGTGTCGGGGATTCCCACCCTTGCCACCTTCACTTGAGATCTCGGAGCCTCATCCGAGAGCCTTTCCAAGAAGGCACTTCCAAATCCTCCTGCCAGGACGTTCTCCTCTACAGTGAGGACGTTCCCTATCTTCGCGGCAAGCTCGATGATCTCTGGGTCCATTGGCTTCACGAACCTCACATTGACCACTGTGGAGCTTATGCCGCACTCCTCTAGCAATCTTGCCGCTTCCAAAGATGGACCCACGCAAGCCCCCACAGCCAGTACGAGGAGATCCTCCCCCTCCCTCAGGATCTCGCACCTGGGTATCTCCAGAGGGGGTATCTCCTCCTCCCACAGCTTGACTCCCAGGGCCGCTCCCCTGGGATATCTTATGGCGGACGGGCCGTCCAAGCTGAGGGCGGTCTTGAGCATCCTCTGAAGCTCCGCTTCGTCCTTGGGGGCCATTATCACCATGTTGGGGATGTGTCTCAAGTAAGACAAGTCGAAGAGACCGTGATGGGTTGGCCCATCCTCTCCCACCAAGCCCGCCCGATCCATTGCGAAGACCACAGGGAGGTTCTGGAGGCAAACATCATGGAGGACCTGATCATACGCCCTCTGGAGGAAGGTGGAGTATATGGCTACAACAGGCCTCATCCCTTTGGCAGCCAGCCCAGCCGCCATGGTCACAGCATGCTGCTCCGCTATACCCACATCGTAAAACCTCTCGGGATATAGACGGGCAAAGGGCTCGAGCCCCGTTCCCTGGGGCATTGCCGCTGTTATGGCCACTATTCTTGGGTCCTCGGATGCGAGTTTCACCAGGGTGCTCCCGAAAACAGAGGTGTAAGTGGGCCTCGTGTCTTGGGACAGGGATCTCCCTGTAGCTGGATCGAAGGGGCCGACCCCATGAAATTTAGTGGGTTCTTTCTCAGCGGGGAGATATCCCTTGCCCTTCTTCGTGACCACATGGACTAGGATGGGGCCCCTGAGCTGTTTGACGTTCCTGAGGGTCTCGACGAGAGGCCTCATCCTGTGGCCATCGAGGGGCCCCACGTATTTGAGGCCCAACTCCTCGAAAAGGAGCCCTGGGGTGATCATCCCCTTGGCATATTCCTCCCACTTCTTCACTAGCCGGCTCACAGAACCACCTACCCCAGGAAGGGTCCTTATGAAGGTTTTCATGTCCTCCCTGAATCTGGTGAACAGTTGGCCGGTCAGGATTCTGTTGAGGTAGGAGGAGAGCGCCCCCACATTGGGACTTATGGACATCTCGTTATCGTTGAGGATCACTATGAGGTCCCTGTCCAGGCTTCCCAAATGGTTCAAAGCCTCGAAGGCCATTCCCGAGGTCATGGACCCATCGCCTATTATTGCAACCACTTTTCCCTGGAGCCCCTGGTGAGAGAGGGCCTCAGCCATTCCAACCGCTGCGGATATGGAGGTGCCACTGTGTCCCACATCGAAGGAATCGTAAGGGCTTTCCTCCCTCTTGGGAAATCCGCTGATCCCCCCGAATTTTCTCAGGGTGGAGAAGGACCTTCTTCTCCCTGTGAGGATCTTGTGGGCGTATGTCTGATGGCCAACATCCCAAACAAGGATATCTTTTGGGGTTTCGAAGACATAGTGGAGAGCTATGGTGAGCTCCACGACCCCGAGACTAGATGCCAGATGCCCGCCATTTGCGGCTACGGTTCTTATTATCTCCTGGCGGATCTCCTCAGCCAAGAGCTCCAGTTGCCTGATGTCCAGGCCTCTTATGTCCTTGGGCTCCTCCACCTTTTCCAAGAGGCGCTCTCTCAATTCCAAACTCTCTCCTCGACCCATCAGTGATCTCTTCTCGCAACATAGAGGGCTATTTGTCTCAAGGGCTCAGCTTTGGAATCCATATCCCTTATGGCCTCTACGGCTTCATCCACTAGGGACAGGAGCTTCTTGCGGCTCTCCTCAACTCCATAAAGGGCAGGATACGTGGCCTTGCCCCTGCTCCTGTCAGTCTTGACGGCTTTTCCTATCTTTGCCGGATCTCCTTCCTCATTGAGGAGATCGTCCCTTATCTGAAATGCCAGCCCCAAGGCTTCGCCGTATCTGGTCAACCCTTCCAGCAAATCCTCCGGAGCACCGGAGAGGATGGCCCCTGTTCGTACAGAGGCGCGGATCAAAGCCCCTGTTTTCCTTGAGTGGATGAAACTCAGCACATCCGGCTCCACCCTCTTCCCCTCGCTCATTATGTCCACCGCTTGTCCTCCCACCATTCCCTGAGCACCAGCTGCCATGGCAAGCTCCCAGGCTGCCCTCAGCAACAGCGAAGGGTTCTGC
>JAPWUY010000305.1 GCA_028275295.1 Thermodesulfobacteriota bacterium
GCCAAGCGGCGATAAAGGAACTTGCTTGGCAAGCCCTGGGATGGCGTGGAAGGCGGTTTTCTCGGAGGGACGCACTCCGTGCGTCCGCGTGGTACGGCCTTCCGGATGCCCTGGCATTTCATCCCCACCCGATGCGTAGGCGAACGGCCGGTGGCCTACCGGCCACATGTCTCGGTCAAGCGCAAGCCCACCTTGCGGGCGTGCGGAGCCCGCCCCTCCGCGGGGTGGGCTATCCGAGGCAAGAGGGCCTTGCGGGGGAAACCCGGGGATAACGCGAAGGGCGTTTTTCTCGGAGGGACGCACTCTGTGCGTCCGCATGGCAAGGCCCTACGAATGCCGAGGCATTCCCTTTTCACCCGACGATGAGGCAAAAGGCCGGTTGGCCTACCGGGCACATGCCTCGGTCAAGCCGGTGCCTTCCTATCCGGGCGTGCGGAGCCCGCCCCTCCGGGGGGAAGGCCATCCAAGGCAAGAGGGCCTTGCGGGGGAAACCCGGGGATAACGCGAAGGGCGTTTTTCTCGGAGGGACGCACTCTGTGGGTCCGCGTGGTGCGGCCTTCCGGATGCCCTGGCATTTCATTCCCACCCGGTGCGTACGCGAACGGCCAGGGGCCTAGCGCGGATATGTCTCGGTCAAGCCCGTGCCATCCTTTCGGGCGTGCGGAGCCCGCCCCTCCGCGGGGGGCAAGCCTGGGTGAGAGGCCTTGGGGAGTAAACCCAAAGATAACGCGGAGGGTTTTTTTCTCGGAGGGACGCACTCTGTGCGTCCGCATGGCAAGGCCGTACCCAAACCGAGGCACGACATAATCAACGGGGGCAAACGAACGCCCGGTGGCCTAATGGGGCGATTCCCCGGTAGAGGCAAGACTCCGCTAGCGGGCGTGCGGAGCCCGCCCCTCCGCGGGATTCGTGGTCCGAGCTGGGATGGCCTTGCGGGGAGAGGCCCGGGATAGGCGGATGGCGGTTTTCTCGGAGGGACGCACTCTGTGCGTCCGCGTGGTAAGGCCTACCTCATGGCGGTGATCTCGTCAACCGGCAACTGTGGGCGAGGGACCGGTTTCCCAATGGGATTATGCCCCGGCGAATCCCATGCTTTTACCCATGGGCGTGCGGAGCCCGACCCTCTGGAACGTGTTTCGTCAAGAGGGATTCCATTCCCACAGGCGGGAAATTGAGGAGAAGCCGTCAGTTTTTTGGAGCCCGGGTGGCCTGGACCACCAGGGCTCCACTTCCTGCCTGTAGAGTTCACATCATAGCTTGGGTGCTGGGAATAGGATGCCTCCGAAGAGGAGGTAAGCCAAAAGCAGGGTCCAGAGTATATTCACCCCCTGACCAATGACGAAAGCCAAAGCAGGCCTTCCGCCTCCCAACCCCGCAAGCTCCTTGAAGCGGGTCTCGAGCCCTATGCAGGTGAAGGCCAGGGCAAACAACGAGGTCCTGTAAGGCCCGACACGCCGCCACTCCACCCCTCGCAACGTGTAAGGCGGGCCTTCACAGACCACGCGCCACATATTTGGACCAGACCCAAGGTTCCGTCTTGGCCCTCAGCTTAAAAGCTTCCCGGGAACAGGGTGTAGCTGATCACCACAAGAAGCCCCAACAGGATCACACCCAGTACCAGGCTCCAGGCAACGAGCTTCTTCTCAACTGGGAGTATTGGCTCGTATACCTGCTCTATATCCTCAGGGCTTTGGTTCTCCTTCTCTACCATCTCACGTCACCTCCCTCGGATAAGCTGTCGCCCAGCCACGCAAGTCCTAGGGGACAGGATGGCCAGCCCTCTCCTATTCGCAAACTCATGAGCCCTCACCTTCGACGAACTCACGTCGCCGGGGGTGGGGTCAGCCCATGGAAAAAGATGAACGAGATTGCCAGGCCGATCCACAGGATGAAGCCGAACAAGCAGATCAGATACACGAGGGCCAACTTGCCAATGCCCTCTGCCCAGAGCTGCTTGAAGTCCGACACAAGACCGATCGACATGAACGTCAGCACGAAGAACAGAACCCTGAAAACGTCGGCTTCACCTGAAGCCATTTTGAGCTTTGGCATCAGGCCCGGAGCTACGAGTCCCAAAAACAGCATTACGATGAAGGTGAGGAAGTATCCGATGACGAACTTGGGGAAGCGATTCCAAATCTCACCGGCTCCGGCGGCCTTCTCCCCCGGCCTACGCTCTATGACCGTGGTCCAAATGACGGCCAACACAAAGGCCCAGATCCCGATGAACATGTCTATGAAGATCTTCGTGGTGGTGGCGGCCATCAACATCCAGCCCTCCTGCCACTTGATCCCCAATTCAGCCGCCTTGCCGCGTATCAGCGCGTCTGTGATAGCGCCACTGGCCACTGCCGCACCATCGGTCTTCACTGCCAGCCCCATCCAAGCCCCTGCCACCATAGGTTGCTTGTAAAGGAAAGTAGCCGCCAGGCCAGGCAGGATGATGAGCTCCACGACTGCGAATATCACAACAAGAGAAGCGACCATCACGGGCACCACAGGCCGCGCCCGGATGGCCCCGCCCGTGGCGATGGCCGCCGAGACGCCGCATACGGAGATTCCCGAAGCGAGCACGGCCGACCACTCCCGACTGAACTTAAAGAGGCGGCGTGAGAGGAAGTAGACGAGGGCCCAATAAATCAGGTAGGCCTCAACGATCGCGCACAGGCCACGGAAAAGCACCGCTGTAGCCAATCCACTCGCCGAGGCAGCCTTCACTCCAAGTCCCGCTCCAAGTATTACGATGGCCGTCTTGATGTACCATTCCGGTCTGGTCGCCTCCTTGAGACGGGTTGCGAAGCCCCTGAACGCATTGCTGATAATCAGTCCAACAAGGAGCGCAATGATGAATCCTGATTCCCCCGTCAGCCGCAAGGAGAAGCTAATGCCAAACTTTTTCATGTCCTCCGGGGTGTTCACGGCGATGGGGGCCCAATGGCCCGCAAGCCAGCACAGGTAGGAGATCCACCAGATAAACGTGAAGCCGAGCACGTAATTTCGTAAGTTCAGCCCAAGGGCTTTGGCACCCACGGTGGTTATAATGAGCATGAAGAGAAAGGTCATCAGCAGTGCCACGAATCCTGGTAGACTCTCGTACGTCTTGGAGGCGGTCCCGATAGCCTTGTTCAAGTTCACCCATACCTTCGTGGTCACTCCCCAGCCAAGAAGGTCGGCTCCTACCAGGGTGAAAAGGGAGATCACAAAGACGAATAAGCCAATCCAGACAGCCCACCAGTCCTCCGTCTTGAACACTGTTCTCATTTTCTTCCCCCCTTTTCTCGATTAAGGCATCTTAAGCCTTCGTCCACAATGATCTCTGGGCTCTCTGCACCCCAACCAGTTTCGCCTCATGCAATCCTGCTACCCGCGCTGCCACTGCCAATTATCTCAGATTTGACTGAGCTCACCACCTCCTCTCCTCCCGCGATTCCAAACCCGTTCGGCCTTCCCCCCGATTCCTACCGCAACCGAATCGGGAACTCCGTCACCTTGACCGGTAAAGGGATTGTAATCAATGGCTCGGATCCAACAATCGAGCTATCGCCTCCATCATTCGGCCTACGGGGGCGCATGACTAAGGTCAAGGAGGATTCACCTTCCTTCATTGGCTTCAACCATAAAGAGCAGACGACACCCGATCCTTCCTCGAGCTTTACCGTAGCCTCTGTCCGAAGGCCCTCAAACACGCCAGTATCGTATTGCAGCTCTAGCCCAATCCTCGGTTCCCGTTCCTCCCTGTGAAGATCAATTCTACCGCCCCTCGCCTGAGGTTGCGGATAGCCCTTGTCCCTTAAAGGCCACTCGGGGGAGTTGTAGTCTCCCAGGCTCCGCCACGGGCCGATGCTGTGAT
>JAPWUY010000199.1 GCA_028275295.1 Thermodesulfobacteriota bacterium
GTGTCATTGATCCACTGAAGAGGTTCCTGGAAGACCCCCTGAGAGCCCTCAGGGGGGTCAGGCTTGCAGGGGAACTGGAGCTGGAAATAGAACCATCAACCAAAAGGGCCATGGAGCAAGTGGCGGGCCTGTTGGAAGGGGTGGCGAAGGAGAGGGTGATGGAGGAACTGGACAGGATAGTCCTTCTTCCCTCTCCCATGAGAGCCCTCCTGGAGCTCGGAAAATCCTCCCTTCTCGTTTCCCTTATACCGGAGGTTCTGGACAAGGGTCTCCCCACTGCAGAGGACCCCGAATGTCTCCCTCTGGAACACCTGGCTCTGACCCTGGAGAACCTCCCCCAAGATAGGTCCCTGAGATGGGCCGGCCTTCTCCATCGCCTGGGGGTGAGATGCCCTCCCGAGGAGGCAGTTGGTCCTCAGGAGGTAGCCGCAAATGCGGCTTTTTCGGTCCTGACGAGGTTGAGGGCCCCAGGGAGAACGAGAAAAGAGGCGAGCCATATCATCCTCCATCATGCCCTGAGCCCGAAAAGACCATGGTCATGGCCGGATGCCAGGGAGTTCATTTTGGATGTGGGAGAGGAGTATGCCCTGGCCATCGTGAAGCTCAGGATAGCTAGCCTAGAGGCCTGGTCCAAAAGGAGAGAGGATGTAATCACCCTCGAGGGATTGGAGGAGATGGTGAGGACTCTCATCCAGGAAGAGGGGGGGCTTTCTTTTCTGAAGCCCGCCTTGGATGGGAGCGAGGCCATGGAGATCTTGGGGCTGGGACCAGGTCCTGAACTCGGGAGAGTGATCCAGGAAATGAGAAGGGAGGTGGCGAGGAATCCCGAGCTCAATGAGAAGGAGAAGCTCAGGGCCTGGCTCCTTTCCCGTCACTCGAAAAGGGCCAAGCCGTGAAGGCCCCCTCGGAATCTCCCCCCTTGAGGGCCCTCAATCTGCCATGTACCGAGGCCGGAAATTGGGATGGCCCGCCCCTCCGAAGCCCCTATCCCGGCCCTCGGGAGTCAGGGAAGAGTCTTCCCTGCCAAGTCCTCCTCTCCAACATCCTGGCCTTAATAGCGTGGATCACCTTCCCTTTGTCCAGCATCCAGGAAGGGGAGACCAAGCTCCTGGGGTCTGGATCCGATGTGAGCCTGTGAACCACCCAGGATGGCGGAATCCTCTCCAGGACATCTATCGCTGCATCCACGTATTCCTCCATGGTCAGTGGCTCGTACGAGCCCTCTTCCAGGATCCTTTCCATCTCGGTCCCCTTCACCACGTAGAGGCCGTGGAGCTTGAGGCCGTGGAGGGGAAGTGAGGATATCCTCCTCGCAGTCTCCCTCATGTGCTCCGTGGTCTCTCCCGGAAGCCCCAGGATCAGGTGCACACAGATCAAGAGGCCAGCCCTCTCGGCACGGATTGCGGCCTTTTGGAATGTGGAGAAGTCATGCCCCCTTCTTATCCTCAAAAGGGTCTCGTCATGGGCGCTCTGCAAGCCCATCTCCAACCAGATCATGAGCCCCCTCGATGCGTAATCTCGAAGGAGGGCCATGACATCCTCTCCCAGACAATCCGGCCTCGTCCCTATGCAGAGGCCCAAGATGCCCGGGATGGAGAGGGCCTCTTGGTAAAGTTCCTCGAGTTTGGAAATGGGGGCATAGGTATTGGTGAAGCTCTGGAAGTAGGCCAGGTACCCTCCCACATTGGCCTTTCTGGGCTTGGATATGTAATCTAGGATCTGCTGGGATATGGTTCTCGGCGCAGCACCCGTACCAGAACCCTTGGAGTCGCAATATATGCACCCGTGGGAGCCTATTGTCCCGTCCCTGTTGGGGCAGGAAAGACCCGCATCCAGGGGTATCTTCTGGACCTTGAATCCGAACCTCTCTCGGAGAAAGGAGTTAAGATCCCTGTACCATCCGGGAAAGGGGGAGCCATGGGTCTCTTCGGTTCCCCTGGGCGAGTTCCATGGGGATTGGGATTGGAGGCCAAGGCTCTCTTTCATGGGTCAGATGAACTCGTTTCTCAGCTGGTTGAAGGCGCTTGTCAGGTCGCTTCCGTGTTCCGCTATGAATCTCTCCAGGGCCGCTTCCACCTTTCTCTTGAGGGAGAGGTCCTCCAGGTCCTTCACGCTCCTGTAAGCGTGGGCCCTTCTTCCCAAGTTGTAGATGAGCTTATCCCTCTCTGGCAGCTCCAAGTATTCGTCTATCACCTTCAACATCTTGTCCTTGTCCTCTGGAAGCTTCCCCTCTACCTCCTCGAGGAGGTTCAGTATGTGGTCGCTCACAAGGTAGCTCGTTATCCCATCGAGATTCTCGATGAAGAGCCTTTCCTCCCTGACTATCTCCTCCTCGGACTGGAGCTCGAACTCCCCTGAGAGGATCTTCTCGTTGAGGGGCATCCCCGGTCTCACAGTCAGGGTCCTCATGCGAATGAAGTGGGGGTTGATCGCATTTATCACCCTAGCGCTCTCTATGGCATGTTCCTTCCACCATCTGCGCCCCCCAAGCCCGAGAAGCATGTATTCCGAGAGGGAAATCCCCGCTTCCACTACCTTTCTCCCCGCCTCTATGTGACCCTCTGCTGTCACCCCTTTTTTCATATAGCGGAGCAGAGGATCGTAACCCGATTCCATCCCCACATGGATCCTGTTGAGACCTGCCTCGGCCAAGAGCTTCAGCTCTTCCACAGTCTTTCTCCTCAATGTGGAGGATCTCGCGTAAGAGGTTATCCTCTCGATTGTGGGGAAGGTGGCCTTGAGAAACCTCAGGATCTCGGCCAGCTCCTCTGCTTCCAAGATCAAGCTATTGGCATCCTGGAGAAAAGCGCTCTTGGCTCCGAAATACATCCAGGCGGCAATGGACCTGTGGGACTCTCCATATCTTCTCGGGTTCGTCCATATGATCTGGATGACCGAGTCATCCACCCTGCCTCCAAGGCCCATCTTCCAACTCAGGGCCAAGATCTCATCGTAGATGGCCCTAGCCGCCCTGATGTCCTCCTTGACCTCTTCCACGCTTCTGCGGCTAAAGGTCTTTCCCTTGTAGATATTGCAGAACTCGCACTTGTTCCAAGGGCAGTTGCGGGTGACCCTTAGCAAGAGGCTCCTCGCCTCGCTGGGAGGCCTTATGGGGCCTTGTTCGAATGCGTAAGCCATTGGCTCGTGCCTCCTCTCGTGATCGTGGCATCGAGGTAAATCCTGGATCCTCTTCAGGAGCTAGGTGCTACCTCCACTCTTATATATAAGTCGCCAACTCCCTTTGGTCCATGCAAACCCTTTCCCTTGAGCCTCAGCTTTGTCCCTGGTTTGGTCCCGGGAGGGATCCTGACCTGGAGTTTCTCCTTGCCGAATCCCCTGTCCACTGAGATCCTCACCTGTGTCCCCCTGGATATCTCCTCCATGGGAAGAGCGAGGGTGTAGTGGAGGTCATTTTCCGATTCTTCCCCTCGGGCCTTTGCGGGAACCGATGCAGTCCTCCCCCTGAGGAGCCCTCCCAGCTGCTGTCCCAATCTCTCCACGAGCCCCGGGGATCTGGTCCTCTCAAGGGATTCCCTTTCCTTGGCTCCCCTTCCAAACAGCTTCAACCTCGGGAACCCCCAAGGCCCAAAGATGAATATCCCGCCGAATATAATCCCCCTTCCGCCAAAGAACACCTGATCCAAGAAGCTCTGATCGAAACGGAACCCGGCTTTCTCGAACTCCCTCAAGAGCTCCTGGAAGACGTCGTTCATCCTGGGGTCCCTGAAGAGGTCCTCGAATATCTCCTCCTGACTATACTTGAAACCTTCGGCCGATCCTGTCCTCAATATGCGATCGTACTCCGCCCTCTTCTTGGGATCCCCCAAGACCCCATATGCCTCGCTGACTTCCTTGAAGCGTTCCTCTGCCGAAGGGTCTCCCGGGTTCCTGTCCGGATGGTATCGAAGGGCAAGCCTCCTGTAAGCTAGTCTGATTTCCTCCTCTGTAGCCTCGGGGCTGACCCCCAGAATGCGATAATAGTCCTTCACTTGCACCTCACCCCCGAAGTGGGATCTCTCTCTCGGTCCGGCCCGGCGGTGGGGCCGGAGATCTCACCCGAGCGGGAAGAGAGCCCTCGGTCATTCCTCTTCCAGAGACTTCTTGCCTCCTCCCTCAGTCGGGGATTCAGATCCTCCTTGTGGAAGACCGTGGGAAGATCCTGGTGGAGGATGAGCTTCACCAAGCTCAAGGAGACTGACAAAGGGCAAAAGGGGTTTAGGACCAAGGCCAGCTTCACCCTGTAGCGGCTCATCCAGCGGGGACAAAGGGCCACCTCCCTGAGGATGGAAGGGGATACGGGATTGCGGCTCGCAATTTTGAGCACCTCTGTCTCCGTCACCCTGGGGTTCCAGAGGAGCCTCCTTATGACACCCGGATCCGGATCCATGAGGAGCCTCTCTATGATTCGGGGAGATATCCTCCTTGCCAGGGCCCTCCTCTCCCCCAGGGTCAAGCCCTTCGGATGGGATGGCGAAGGCTCCCTCATCTCCCTGTGCCCCTTTTGAGGGTTGCCGTTGTCCAGAAGCTGAGCCACAAGATCCAAGCCCAGCTCCTCCGCTATGACCCTCGCCTCCGAGATGGTCCTGGGGGTGAGCATCCCTTTCACCGTGGCCCAATCCGATAGGACCAATCTCGCAGCCTCCCTCATGGGACCATCGCCCCTTGCCTCCCGGCAGACCATCTCGAGCCAAAGGGCGGCCCTTCTCGCCGGAGCCTCGGAGATAAAAGTGGCTATCTTCGTGGCCCTGGCGCAGGGATCGAGTATCGCCCTCAGGCGACCCAAGAGCTCCTGAGCTGTGAAGGAGTCGCTCTGGTCCACCCCAAACCCAGAAGACCGGACTTCTCCGTCCCTCAATCTGACGGCCATTTGAATCTTAACAT
>JAPWUY010000200.1 GCA_028275295.1 Thermodesulfobacteriota bacterium
ACTCTCTGGAGGAGAGGCTCGCCCATCTGAAGGAGAGGGTGAGGGATTCCTTGGGCCGAGTGCAGGAGGAGGAAGGGGAGCTGCTGAAGGATCAAAGGCGCTTGAACTTACTGGAGGCACAGCTCGGGAAGATGGGCCGTATAGTGGCCGAGCTCGAGGGGCAGAGGACGGAGCTAGATGCCAGAGTCGAGAGGGAGACAACGGAGATAAGGATCCTCAAAGATGGCATGGGACAGCTGGATGAAGAGATAGGAAGGCTCGAGGGGAAATTGCAGGATGTGAGCCAAAGGCTCTCCGGGCTTCTGGCAAGAAGGAAGGAGCTTTCCTCAGAGCTCAGCTCCAAGAGGGAGAATGTTTCCCGACTCTCTGAGCTCCTGAGAAAGGAGGCGGAGGAGGAGAGGCTTTTGAGGGCCAAAGTGGAACAGGTGAGGGTGGAGCTCGTGGAGAAGTTGAGCGAGAGGGCAAAACTCAAAAACGCCATCTCCAGCCACTTCAAGAGGCTAGAGGAACTGGAGAGGGAGAAGGCGAGGTTGAGGCAAGAGGGGAAGGAGCTCAGCTCCTCCACAGAGGAACTGAAGGAGAAGGTACAAAGGCTCCATGGGGAGATAGCCCGTTGGGACTCCGAAATCCGTAATCTCGAGAACGCGAGGGAAAAGCTCGAGGAGAAGATCCACGGGAGAAAAAGCGAGCTCATGGAGTTGGAATCCCAGCTGCGTGAGGGGGAAGATTCGGCCAGAGAGATCCGCTCGAGATTGGATGCCCTGGAGAGGCTTCAGAAGGATCTAGAGGGCTTCTCCCAGGGAGTGAGGGCCCTGAGGGAGGCATCATTGAGGGGGGAGATCTCCTTCAAGGTCAGACCACCCAAGGTGGTGGCAGAGGTGCTTCATCTGGCTCAGGGCCTTGAGACCAATATCGCGAACGTATTGGGGGAGAGGCTCCAGTGGATGATTCTGGATGGGTGGGAGGAGGCGTGGGACGCCCTCGAGTTCGTGAGGGAAAAGGGTCTGGCAAGGGTAGGTTTTGTGATCAAGGAGGCCCCTTTTGAAGGAGGGAAAAAGAAAGGGGAGGGCTCCGGGGAGGCTACCCTCGGCACCTTCTTCCAATGGGATGAGGGATACGAGTGGCTCGGAAGAAAGCTTCTCGGGAACGTGGAAGAAGTGAGGGACATTGAGGAGGCGAGAAGGAGGATCGGCGAGGGGTGCTCATCTGTCCTCATCACTCCCAGAGCCGAGCTCATAGATCCCAGGGGTCTTGGGGAAGGAGGAGAAAGGGAGGCCCCTTTTCTCGCATACATGGAAAGGAAAAGGGAGATCGCCGCTCTAAGGGAGAGGCTAGAGGAGGTATCCCAGAGAGTCGAGGATCTCGAAAGGGAAAAGGAGGCCTTGGAGAAGGAGCTGGGAATTCTTTTCTCCGAGAGAGATGAGTTGGCCGAGGCGGCTCGAAAGGCCGAGATAAAAATCGTCGAATCCAGAAAAGAGCTTCAGGCCGCAAAGGAGGCCTTGGCAAGCCTGTTGAGGACAAGGGAAGCCTTCATCTGGCGCATGGAGGAGCAGGAGCGGGAGGAGAATAGGATCCTAGAGGCTCGAAAAGAAAGCTCTAGGAGCTTAGAGGAGATTGAGGCCCAGATAATCTCCCTTCAGGACGAGCTCGGCAAGGCCCAGAAGATGCTCGAAGGGATGGAGAAATCAAAAGAGGAGATCCGCACCCAGCTCACCAATTTGGAAGTCCATGTGGCCTCTTCTGACCAGAGACTCAAATCCCTCGAGAGGGAAGCAAGCGAGCTTGAAAAGAGAGGCCATGAGATCCAAAGGGAGTTGGCTCAGAAGAAGGAGACGAAGGAAAAACAGACCAAGAGGATAGAAGGGCTCGAATCCTCCCTCCTGGAGGCCCGCCGCAGACTCTCTCAAATCATCCCGAAACACCGCGACATCCGCGGGAAGCTCAAGGAGATCAGGGTAGAAATCGACGAGCTTCGAGGAAGGATCAGGGAAAGGGAGAGGGAGCTTCAGGAAAGGAGAAAAGCCCTCAGGATGGATGAGTCTCAGCTTCAAGAGACCAAGCTGAGGCATCAGGAAATTGCACTCAGAATGGAGCACTTGCTCGGGGAGCTTCTGGGAAGGCTAGAGCTCAAAAGGGAGGAGATTTCTTCAGCTCCCACAGAGTCCATGGAGGTCGATTGGCAGAAAGAGGAGGCTCGAATACAGACATTGAGAGAGGAGATTCAGAAATTCCAGGACGTGAACCTGGGCGCGGTGGAGCAATACGAGGAATTGAAGAAAAGGCACGATGAGCTCACCTCCCAGCAAGAGGATCTGGAAAAATCCATCCATGATCTCAAGAAGGCCATCCAGAGGATAGACAGGACCTCCAGGAGGAGGTTCAAGGAGGCATTTCAGAGACTGGATAGCGAGTTCAGGAGGGTCTTCCCAATACTGTTCGATGGTGGAGAGGCCCATCTCGAGCTCACAGAGGCTGAAGATGTCCTGGAATGCGGGTTGGAGATAGTGGCCAGGCCCCCTGGCAAACGTCTCCAGAAGATATCCCTCCTTTCAGGTGGAGAAAAGGCACTCACGGCCGTGGCCCTGATATTCGCCATGATGATGGTGAAGGATACCCCCTTCTGTCTCTTGGACGAGGTGGATGCCCCTCTGGACGATGCCAGTATCGATAGGTTCACCAAGATGGTCAAGGAGTTGTCCCGAAGATCCCAATTCATCCTCGTCACCCACAGCAAGAAGACGATGGAAATGGCAGACACCCTCTATGGGGTGACAATGGAAACTCCAGGGATATCGAGAACCATCTCCGTGAGACTCCACTGAGTTCCCAGATCTCCTCTATAGCTTTGAGGGCTTGGCCAGTGGGGTGGCATGGAGGAAAATCATTGAGGAGAGACTAGCGATTGTGGCGATGATTTTCATGAGAGAGGATAGGCAAATGGCGGGCTCGGAGGAGAAGAGGGGATTCTGGGGTGGCCTGAGGGAAGGGCTCAGGAAGACGAGAGAGGGCCTGGTGAGGAGGCTCGACAGGATCCTATCGGGCAAGGCCAGGCTGGATTTCCAGACCATAGAGGAGCTGGAAGAGCTCCTGATCACAGCTGACATGGGAGTCGGGACAGTCCAGAGGCTGATCCAGAAGGTGGATTCCACTCTCAGGGGTGGGTCCGGCCAGGGACCTGATCTCATCAGATCCCGTGTCAAGGAAGCGATAGTGGAGATCTTGCAGCCGAGGGAGGCCCCTCTGGAGGTGGATCGGGCGAGGCCTTTTGTGATCATGGTCATCGGAGTGAACGGAGTGGGCAAGACCACCACCATTGCCAAGATGGGTTGGATGTGGAAGAGAGAGGGGAAAAGGGTCATGTTCGTTGCCGCGGACACCTTCAGGGCTGCGGCCATAGAACAGCTAGTGGCATGGGGGGATAGGCTTGGGATAGAGGTGGTGCGTCAGCAACACGGAGCAGATCCTTCTGCAGTGGTCTTCGATGCCCTTCAGGCCGCGAAGGCAAGGTCGCTGGATGTGGTCATAGTCGACACTGCTGGAAGGCTCCATACCAAGACGAATCTCATGGACGAGCTCAAGAAGATACAGAGGGTTGCGGGGAGGGTCCAAGAGGGTGCCCCCCACGAGGTCTTGCTGATCCTCGATGCCACTACGGGTCAGAATGCCCTTTCCCAGGCCAAACTCTTCCATCAGGCCCTGGGAGTAACCGGGATGGCCATGACCAAGCTCGATGGGACGGCAAAGGGTGGTATCTTGGTGGCATTAGCATGGGAGCTTGGCATTCCCATCAGGTTTGTAGGGGTGGGGGAACAAATGGAGGCGTTGCAAGTCTTCCGCGCTCGAGAATTCGCTGATGTCCTCCTGGGAGATGAGGAGGGCTAGGAGCCAGAGGTGGTTCTCGAGACCTGGGATGGATGGGATTCTCCAGGGAAGAGGGGTGATGGAAAGGTGGATGAGAGAGAGCCGATAACTCTCCAAGGCACCCTGGAGAGGGTCTTGTATGAGAACGAGGAAGAGGGCTTCGTGGTGGCGAGAGTGGCCCTGGATGACGGAAACGAGATCACGGCTGTGGGCACCTTCGCCGCTATTCCCGGGACTCGGGTGAGGCTCGAAGGAGGCTGGGTCAAGAATCAGAGATACGGATTACAGTTTCAGGTGGATAGGGCAGAGGTCAAGCCTCCAAGCGGCAGAAGGGGACTGGTCCAGTATCTGTCTTCGGGAATTGTGCCTGGTATAGGGCCGGTTATGGCGGAGAGACTGGTGAATCATTTCGGGGAAGAGATCCTCAGGGTTCTGGAGAACGAGCCGGAGAGACTGACCGAGGTCAATGGCATAGGCCCTGCCAAGGCAGCCAGCATCAAGACAGCATGGGAGGCCCAGAGGGGAGTGAGGGAAGTGATGGTCTTCCTCCAGGGTCATGGGGTGAGCCCAGCCTTTGCCCACAAGATCTATAAGCTCCATGGTCGAGACACCATAGCGAGGGTCTCGGAGGATCCTTACAGGCTCACCAGGGAGATTTTCGGGATAGGGTTCAAGAAGGCCGATTCCATAGCAAGGAGCCTGGGCTTGGGGGAGACCAGCATGGCCAGGTGCAGGGCTGGGGTGGTGCATGTCCTCCAGACAATGTGCGAGGAAGGCCATGTTTTCGCGCCCAAGTCAGAACTGGTGAAGGCAGCATCCGAGCTCCTGGGTGTGAGGAAGGAGTTGGTGGAGGAGGCCATCCTGAGGTGTGTCAGGGAAAAGGAGGTGGTCCTCGAAGGGGAAGGGGAGGAGGAGCCGAGGGTTTATCTGAGATGGCTTCACGAGGCGGAAAAGGAGACGGCCAATTCCCTCCTGAGGATAAGCCTCGGGAAAGGCCTTTTCCATCTG
>JAPWUY010000201.1 GCA_028275295.1 Thermodesulfobacteriota bacterium
GACTATGGCGCATGCCTCCCCAAGCCCCACTATCAAAGGGACATTCTCCGTGCCAGCCCTTAGGCCCCTTTCTTGGGATCCACCCAGGATCATGGGCTCTATCTCCAAATCCTCTCTCAAAAACAGAGCCCCCACCCCTTTTGGGCCATAGAGTTTGTGACCAGCTATGGTCAACAAATCCACTGCCAGCTCCTTGACGGAGACGGGTATCTTCCCCACTGCCTGAGCAGCGTCCGTGTGAAAGACAACCCCTCTCTCCCTGGCCAGTTTCGCCATTTGGGCTATTGGCTGGATAGTGCCCACCTCGTTGTTCGCCAGCATCACCGTGACGAGGATTGTATCATCCCTGAGGGCCCGCTCCATGTCGCCCGGGTCCACGAGGCAATGCTCATCAACGGGGAGGTATGTGACCTCGAAGCCTTCCCTCTCCAATCTTCTGCAAGGCTCCAAAACAGAGGGGTGTTCCACAGCGGAGGCTATTATATGTCTTCCCCTCGCCTTTCTGCTTCTGGCAACCCCGAATATGGCCATGTTATTGGACTCGCTCCCCCCGCTCGTGAACACGATCTCTGAGGGGGCCGCATCGATGAGGGAGGCCACTTTTCCCCTCGCCTCCTCCACTGCCTCTCTCGCCTGACTTCCCAGTGGGTGAGAGCTATTGGGATTCCCGAATTGCTCGCGAAAATATGGGATCATGGCCTCCCAGACCCGAGGGTCAATAGGGGTTGTGGCATTGTAATCGAGATAGACCATCTCCTCCTCCTCAACTGGTCTCACAATCCGACACGGGGAAGTATACCCCATTTTGCGCCGAATATTGAGGAGGACTCCTCGGCCTCTGGGACCATCCGTGGGGGATTCATGGGAGGACTGCCCACTTGGGGATTTACAGGGATTCTTGGCGAGGGTTACCCTAGGGAACTATGAAAAAAGGAAGGGGACCTTCGGATAGTAGTTCCGTCTTTTGCCTGTGGGTAGAGGCATCAACTCAGGCTGCTTGCCTTTTAGGGACATCTCTCGCGCGGGAGACGGGGAAAGGATTTGTGGTTGAGAGCGCGGGGGAGGGGAGGTGGAGGCTCAGGTTGTCTCTCGAGACAGAGCGGATCCCCCACAGACTCCTGTCTAGGATCAGGGACCAAGCGAGAAGGCTGATGGTACATTTGGGACCCATAGACATGGGATGGGAGCCCTGGTCAAAGGAGGAGAAGAAGGTCAAGGTGGAGAAAAGATTCTTCAGGGAGTTTGCCGTCTCACCCAGCCTCAAGGTCGTTCCTTTGGGAAGGGGGGGCTTGAGCGGAGAGGAAGGGGGAGTTCTCGAATTGGATCCTGGAAAGGATTTCAACTGTGGCCTCGAGCCATGGACACAGATCGCCTTGATTGCCTTGGAAGAGGTCGCAGGCAGCGAGAGAGTGGAGTCAGCCCTTGATGCCAAAGCTGGCTCTGGGATAATGGCCCTCTCTGCAGCGATCTTGGGTGTGGAGAGGGTGGTTGCATTGGATACCAATCCACAGGCAGTGAGACTCATCCGGAAAAATGCCAAGAGAAACCGCCTAGCAGATCGTGTGAAGGCCAAATGCGCTGAGCTCAAAGAAGAAGGAAGCGCCTATCCCCTGGTCATGGCCCTTGAGTCCCACAAGTTCCTCCTGAGAGAGAAAGACTCGCTCTCGAGAAGAGTGATCCCAGGGGGCATACTTCTCCTTGGAGGATTCTGGCACAAGTGGACCCAAAAGATCGTGGAGGGATTGGAGGACGAATTCCAGGTCTTGGAGAGCAAGAGGACGCTATGGTGGGAGGCCCTCGTCCTGAGAAAGAGAAAGTGATAGGGCATGAGACTAACTCGGATTATATCCCAAGGCCTTTGAATTGAGGGACCAAGGCCCTGCACGGGGTTTCTGATATCGAGGGTGGAGCCAGGGGCCATTTGGAAACCCATAGTCAGGGTGTTTTTATCGGGAACCCATCTCTCCTAAGATGTGACTGAGATGGCCAGGACTGTCCAGTTCATCCTGAACAAATCCGGCTAGAGGGGAGGAAAGATGCCTGTGGACATGCTAGTTGACCTCTCGAGGCTACCCGATTTCACAGGGGCCCTGGCCAAAGTCTCCTCCATGGGAATAGAGACCAGGAGGGCCAGACCGAGGGAGATGGAAGGCCTGGTCCGATGGGTTGCCGAGAACTTCTCCCAAGGATGGGCTTCCGAGTGTCGGGTTGCCCTCTCCAGGATGCCTCCCTCTTGCTTTGTAGCCGCAGCCCCAATGGAATTTGTCGGATTCGCCTGTTTCGATGTGGCCCAAAGGGGAGTATTTGGCCCTATGGGAGTCCAAGAATCCTGGAGAAGGAAGGGAATAGGATCGGCCCTGCTCCTCTTGTCCCTCAAATCCATGGCCGAGATGGGCTACAGGTATGCTGTCATAGGGGAGGTTGGCCCTGTTGAGTTTTATCGAAAGGTCGTCCTGGCGAGGGTCATAGATGAAGATTCAGCTTAGGCGAAGAATGGATTTGGCTTCAGTCCTCGAGCTCGAAGGCATTGGGTATGATCGCCACTTTGGGCTCCTGGGAGGGATCCTCAAAATTCACCTCCACCACATCGAACCTTGCACTTACGCCCTCTAAGCCTTTTTCCCTCATGAAGAAATGGGCAAGCTGCGAGAGCTTCAATTTCTTTCTCCTGTCCACCCTCTGCCTTGGGGGAAAACCATGAATGAGACCGCTTTTGACCTCCACAAAGACCAGCGAATTCCCGTCTCTGGCAATGAGATCCACCTCCCCGAGAGGACAGCGGTAGTTCCTCTCCAGGATCCTGTACCCGGCCTTCTTGAGGGCCCTCAGGGCTGCTTCCTCTCCCCTTGGACCCAGGCTTTGGACATCTATGGTTGCCGTATCCATCCGAGGCCGCCTTCCTCTCCACCCCCACAGCCCGGAAGCCTGAAACTCTTCCTGTGAATGGGACAAGGACCGTATCTGACAATGGCCTCCAGATGTTCCTTGGTAGCGTATCCCTTGTGTCTGTGGAAACCGTAATGGGGGTACATCTCGTGGTACCGGGTCATGAGCCTGTCCCTTGTCACCTTCGCTATGACGGAGGCAGCTGCCACACAGTGGCTCCTCCTGTCTCCCTTGACCATGGGGAATTGAACTATGGCCTTTCCTATCCCCATCGGTCCATCTATGACGACGGCCATTGGGGCCACTTCCAGCTCCCCCACTGCCCTTTCCATGGCCTTCCTGGTAGCTCGGGTCATACCCAAGGAATCCAGCTCCTCTGGCTCCACAACTCCCAAGCCAACTGCCACGGCCCTACTCGATATTTCCTCGAATACACGTTCCCTTTCCTCGGGGCTCATTAGCTTCGAGTCCCTGAGTCCTTCTATCCTCTCGCCCCTTCGCAGTATGACTGCGGCTGCGACAAGGGGCCCAGCCAGGGGCCCCCTTCCTGCCTCGTCCACACCCGCCAGAGGGTCATAACCCCAGCTTCGAATCCTCTCATCGAGCGCCCAGGGAAGGAGGTCTCCCTCCAGTTCCTGGAGGAGATAGAGCTGAAGGGCTTTGCCCCTGGAGGAGCGAACATTCAAACCCTCTTCTCCTCTATCCTCGCTGCCTTTCCCTGTAGCTTTCTCAAGTAATAGAGCCTCGCCCTTCTCACCTTCCCCCTCTGGACCAACTCTATGAACTCGATCATGGGCGAATGAAGGGGAAAGGTCCTCTCCACCCCCACTCCATAGGAGACCTTTCTCACCGTGAAGGTTTCCCTGGCCCCTCCTCCTCTTCTCCTTATCACGACTCCCTCGAAGACCTGGACCCTCTCCTTGCCGGCCTCCCTTATCTTCACGTGAACCCTCACTGTGTCACCCGGCCGGAAATCCGGCATGTCAAATCGCATCTGCTCCTTCTCTATCTTCTCCAAGACTGACATGGCTCGCCTCTCCCGCCAAAGATTTTTTCCAGTCTACCACGCACATCCCATGGGTGGAAAGGCCATATACCATTCACCCACTCCTTCCCAACAACCTGTCCAATATTATTCCAGCAGCTGATCTCACAGACAGATGGTTGTAATGGGTCCTGCCCCATATGGGTTCCAAGACGAAGTGGCACGCACTCAGAGTCTCATCCGTCAAGCCCCAGCCTGTTCCCAAGAGGATCATGTATGCCCCACCGAGGGAAAAAACCCGCCTCATCTCCTCGTAACTGACGGCCCCTGGCCAGTTCCTGGCAGTTGTGCCTATGAGGACTGGCCTCGCCCCGCAGAGATCTCTGGCCCTTTCCATCGCCTCTTCGATGGTCCCAACAGGGACCACCAAGGAGAGGGCCTCCTTTCTGTTGGGATGAGTCATAGCTCCATGTCCCACTTGCCAGTGTCTCACTATCCTCTCGAGAAGCCATATCTGCCGCTCCAGGGGATTGACCACGAAAAAACACTCTCCTCCGTAGGTCCTCGTGAGCCTGGCAATGTCGTGAATATCCAGGTTCGTGATGGCTGTCGCCACAACCTCCCTTCTCTTGTTGTATATGGGATAGTGGACAAGGGCGATATAGAGTCTCAGGGGCTCGCCAGGCATGAGATCTAGTCCTTCTTTTCCCCCCCAGTCCAGCCCAGCTCCATGAGTATCTCTCTCTCTTCATCGGCGAGGGGGGTCTTGGACAGAAGATCAGGCCTCTTGAGGAGGGTTTGTCTCAGGGCCTCTTTTCTCCTCCATCTCTTTATGGCCTCATGGTCTCCCGAAAGAAGGACTTCCGGCACAGCCATTCCCCTGAACACGGCCGGTCTAGTATAGTGTGGACAATCCAGGATCCTCATCTCGAACGATTCCTGGAGAAGGGATTCCTCTTTTCCGACCACTCCCTTGAGGAGTC
>JAPWUY010000202.1 GCA_028275295.1 Thermodesulfobacteriota bacterium
ATTGACGAATGCCTTTGGCATTTGAGCCCCCCGAAGGGTATTAGCCGGCCTCCTTCCGTGGGAAACCAAAAGGTCCAAGGTAAGAAGGCAAGCGCGAGGAGATTATCCCCAGGAAAGGTCTTGGAGTCAATCGCACCTTTGGGTGCCTTGGAGGGGAGGGTCCCTTCGAGCTCGAGGAGCTGAGAAAACCGTCCCAGCGGGGGACACCAGGGAAAAGGAGTTCCGATCGCTTAGTGTCTTTGTGGTAGCGGGGGATGGATTTGAACCATCGACCTTCGGGTTATGAGCCCGACGAGCTTCCGAGCTGCTCCACCCCGCGTCCTCAATAATTCTAGATCTCAAAAGGGCTCCGTGTCAAGGATCAGGGTCGCCTCTTCCCCAGAGGGCGATGAACCCACATTGTGGGCCCTTTCAGGTGGTGGGCAGGCCGAGTGCATTGTCTGGTATGTGTCTGTGTGTTAATCTGAGAAGTGTCCCTGGTCAATCTGGAGCCAAATTTTGGGACAAGAGTATTGAAGAGGTGAATGGGAATGGCATCTCAATCCAATGGAGCCCTGAGAGAGGCTGTCCACGAAATCCACGACTACATACAGGAAAACCTTTACTTCAACAGGCCTGACATGACGGTAAATGGCAAGAAGTACAACTCCGCCCTCCTCCTCTGCCTAATCTCGGGCCTCAGAAAAGGGAAGACCCTCATAATAGGGGAGCCTGGTCTTGGAAAGACGACCTCTGCCGAATACGTCTGTTCCCTCCTGTACAGGTTCCCCCTGGGAACCATTTGGGGGAGCGAGGTCGCAGGTCACCCCGAGCAGACGGAGGAGAAAATAATCGGAAGACCCGACCTTGGGAAATTGAACCTAGGGGAGGAAGTCGTAGTGTGGTCACATTTTGCGATGCTCCCTGTAAAGATTGTCGATGAGATAAATCGACTGCCCGAGACAAAGCAGAGCATGATCCTCGACGGTGTGGACAGAGGCAACTGGGAGTACCTGAACGACGCCATAATAAACAAGGAATATTGTCTTTTCGCAACAGCCAACTACCAGGACAGGGGAACCAACACCATAATAGCCCCCCTTGTGGATCGATTCGATCTCATGGTGGAATCCAAGCACCCAGGTGCCAATCTCGCGTACATGATCGGCATGAGGGGGGCAGGGGGAGCTGTCCTTCGCCACGAGGAGCTGGAGGCCGAGTTCCACAGGGTGCTGTCCCAGAGGACCTCCTACGAGGCGAGGATGGAAGCAGTGGAATCCTTGTGCGACAGATTCGGAGAGATCCTCAAGAACGAGGCCAATATAACAACCCTCTCTCGGGCTCAGAGGGAGATCATAAGGGCAGAGATGGACAACATACCCTTCGACCTCGATGCCAATGCGTTCCTCAGAATGGTTCTGTGCGAGCTTTCCTTTTGCCACAGGTTCGGTCAGAAAAGGTCCAACGAGACCTGCGAGGAGGGGTGCCATTTCACAGGTTACACTTGCAATGGCATAAGGAACTGTATCTCCAACCGGTTTCCCATAAGCGCCAGGAACATGGCCCAAGGACTGGCTTGGTTCGTGGGGGACAGGGAGGTGGGGATCGAGCACCTCAAGGCAATCCTGCCTTACACTTTGGCCCACAGGATCCAATGGAAGGATGAGGTGATCGCCCAGCACGAGAAGGAGCCCAGAACAGATCCCCTCCCCATCCACATGGCCAAACAATGCGTCAAGGTGATGCACAGGCGATACATGGAACAGGGCGGCCAGATAAAGAATGCACTGGCTGTGGCATGCAGGGTTGCGGAGGGAGAGTCCCTGGAGCCCATCAAAGGGGATCATCCCATATTTTGGGAGATCAGGAAGGACCTGGGGGAGGAGGTTCTGGAGCAATGAGGAACCCGTTCAAGGAGTTCGGGTGCCTGTCGGTGGAGAAGAAGGAGCTTCCCCTGGAGAGGATAGTCCGTGCCAGGGAAGAGGTGATGGGCCAGATGATTCACGGATATCTGAAGCTCGTGGAAGAAGAGGTCAAGGATCTGGTCTGGCTCGTGGAACATAGCAGGGTCGTCAAGGCCTATAGCGCTGCTGTGAAGTCCATAAGAGATCTCCAATACGATGTGGACGACATAGAGGAGTTCTGTGGAGAGCTCGACAGCTCCAACAAGATTCCCTACATGATCTCGGGTCCTGCGGGGATCTATGTCTCGGCCCTGATAAATCATGCCAAAGAGGACAGGATAGTGCTCAGGCTGAGGGACTACCAGAGGACCTTCCACTTCCTGGGATACAGACTCCCCGAAGGCAAGACCCTCATCCTCCAGGGAGATGTCGGCGACTTTGTCGGGGCTGGGCTTTCTGGCGGTAGACTGGTGGTCGAGGGCTCAGTGGGGAATTGGTGCGGTGCGGGAATGATGAAGGGAGAGATACAGATCACGGAGAACTCCGGTCAGAACACCGGTGAATGGATGAGGGGGGGCGAGATCCACGTGGAGGGGAGAATAAGGAGCGTGGGTAAGACCCTGTTCGGAGGGAGGATCTTCCAGAGGGGAAAGCTCGTGATGCCTCAGGATCTGGAGCTGGACATCTGAGCCGGGGGACGAAATGGAAGACAAGGAGAAAACCCTGCGGGAAATCTGGAAGGACGTGAGGAGAAAACATCTCTTTCCAGAGCTTCCCCACCCCATATGGGACGAACAGGAAGAAAGGGTGGCCCTGGATATAAAGGACAAGAGGATATCCATCTCCGAGAGCTTCGTTCAGGAACTATCCCAGTTCATGGATCCAGTTCAGGCCATCTCTGGCCTCCTGGACCATGCAGTCTCCCATTACCTCCACTGCCCGTGGGACCTTTCCACCCATCTCAGGCTTTACAGGGAGGCCAAGAAGGTCCTCAAGGACAAGCAAATGGCCCAGAAGGCTACGGGATACTTCATGGATGTGGTGGCCGACACCATGTGCATTAGTCAGAAGGAAAGCCACCTGCCCGAAGTATACAGGCACATAAGAAGGGGCATCATGGACGAAGCTCTCCACGCACTCTACCAGAAGATCTGGGGTGTGGACCTGGGAGTTAAGGGCTACGAGGAGGTGGCGAGGAAACTCTCTCGCCTTCCTTATCTCGACAGGAAGAAATGGACGGAGACCATCAAGAAGTTCGCCAAGATAGTGCAGTCCCTTCTCGAAGTGGAGGAGAAGTTCGGAGGCCTCAACAGGCCGAACCCCATGGGCGAACATAGTCTCCAACAATATTCCTCGGAAGAGATAAACGAGGGACTGAAACAGTTCGCGAAGGAGGTGGAGACCCCTGGGGAGTTCAAGGAGATAGTCGAGGATCTTCAAGAGGAGCTTCTCGAGGCGATGGAGCCCAATGAGAGGGGGATGGGGCTAGGCCCTGGACGCTCCTTGGATGCGGATGTGCTCTACTACATGAAACTAGCCGAAAATTACTCCCTTCCAGTGCGCAAGATGCCCCTGGAGAAAAGCGGAGCCCTCTACCCTTACCAGCACGTTCCATGGGAAGTGGGCATGCCTTTCAGGGACATAGATCCCTGGACTAGCTTCGGAAAGATAATGCCAGGCATAACCCAGATGTGGCAAAGGAGAGAGGGTGAGATGTTCGGAAGGGAGGAGGCCACTCCCGACTGCATAGTGCTGATAGACTCCTCGGGAAGCATGACAAACCCCAGGCAAAGTCTCTCTTACGCTGTCCTGGGAGCTGCTTGTGCTTGCGATGCCTACCTGCGAAACGATGCCCAGGTTGCAGTGTACAATTTCAGCGATGCGAAGGCTGGAGGAAGCCAGATCCTTCCCTTCACCAGACACCGAATGGCCATCTACAAGACACTTTGTCACTACTTCGGAGGAGGCACAAAGCTTCTCATAGAGGACATCGAGTCTCTTCAGACGAGGAACAATCCGGACATATTCCTCATAACTGACATGCAGATAACCAACCTGGAGACCCTGATCCAGTACTTCAACGAGAAGAACAATAGGGTCACAGCTGTCCACATCGGCGACAATGAACATGTGAGGACCTTCCGCAAATCCATGGCCCTGAGAAAGAATGTCGCCATATTCTCGGTGGAGAAGAAGGAAGACATACCGAAGATTGTCCTGGGGCGGATAAAGGAGTATTTTCACTCAGCTACGCGTTTCTGACTCCCTTGAGAGACATCCAAGGAGGCCCCGGAAAGAAGCCCCAATTTTTGCCCTCGCTCGAGGGCCGAGGCTTCCATCGCCCTTTTTTATAGAAAGCCACATTTGACAACCTCCACCTTTTCCCGAGAGCGCCTATTCGTGCATCCCCATTGCCGGGCCTTGACCGGAGGAACCCTCTTTGACCAATGATCCCGGCCACCTCGATGTGCCTCGATCCATTGGTCTTCACCGAAACACCCCGGCTTTCGGTTCCAGATCTGCCTAGTCGGATTGGAGGCCCCTTCTTTTCCTCGACAATGCCTTCTTCAGGGCCTTGGTGTGGACATCGGCTGCGAAGTGGACCGGGCTTTTTCCCCAGAGGGGGTCCCAGGAAGATGGATCAGCGATGCAGAAGAATTGGGTCTCGAGTCCTATCCTCTCTATGGCCTCTTGTGCTCCCATTCCCACAATCTTGCGCGCTGCTTCCCAGGTCGCGCCACATGGAGCACCCCTCACCACCTCGAGGCCAGTTATGAGACCATCCTCCAGACACACATGGAATTCCGGCGAGCCGAACTGCTCCCCATAGGGTCCCAGGCAGACCTGCCTGGCCAGTCCGCATCATGTGGGCGGGGTTATAACCCCTTGTATCCTGATCTTCTTGCCCGATGCCACAACGGGAATTCCCTTTTCCTTGCAAACCATGGCGAGCTCCAAAGACAGATCCGG
>JAPWUY010000203.1 GCA_028275295.1 Thermodesulfobacteriota bacterium
ACAGATGGATCAATGAGGCTCGGAAGTGTTTCGAGTGGTTCCTGGGCAGGAACGACCTCAACGCTAGGCTTCTGGATTACAGGACAGGGGGTTGCTTCGACGGTCTTACAGCAGACGGGGTGAATCTCAATCAAGGGGCTGAATCTACCCTTGCGTGGCTCCTCTCCTTGATGAGCATGTATGCCCTGGCCGGTGCGCAGGCGACAGGAGAGGAGATGACCATGGCCTGAGGCTCAAAGGAGAGGCGCGAGAAGGAGGCCGATATGGATCCCATAGTGATGGTGAGCTCTTATCCCCCCAGGCTCTGTGGAATCGGGACCTTCGCGGAAGAGGCTCGAGAGTTTATCCAGAAGGCGAATCCAGGAAGGGACGTGCTGGTGGTGAGCCATACGGACGGAAGAGGAGATGGGGTTTTCCCCATAATCGATACCACAAGGCACGACTGGTGGAGGCCTGTAGCTGAGAAGATAAGACACCTGAGGCCATATGTGATCCACATACAGCACGAATATGGGCTTTACGAGTACAGGGACTACAGGGGGTTTGGAGACGGAAACCAGGGTTTCTTGACCCTCCTCGAGGCACTGGCTGATTTTCCAATAGTTGTGGAGCCCCATACTGTGCATGGAAGACTGCGGGATTTTGAGGCCAATTTCATTCACCAGATGTCCATGAGGAGCCATGTGGTGATCCTCAAATGCCACTACCAGAAGTGGCGACTTGACTGGACATTCTCGGGCCTCGGCTGGAAGACCCCACAGAACCTGATGGTGATCCCCCATGGGGCAAGGCCGGATCGCCGGTGGGGCATCGACCAGATCCCCCTCCTGAGAAAAGAGCTGGGCATGGACGCTATGGGGCTTTCCGAGCATGTTGTGGGAATGGTCGGCTGGATACAGGCCAACAAAAGGTGGGACATACTCCTGTCCATGTGGGAGGACATCCACAGGGAGATCTTGGAGACCACAGGACAGGACTGGGACCTCCTAGCCGCGGGCGCCATGAGGGATCCCAATGACGCTCGGTACTACGAGGAGTGGAAGGGAGCCGCCTTGGAATTGGAGCGCAAAGGACTTGCCCATTATTACGAGTTTATCCCCAGAGGCGAAATATACTACAAAGTCATGGCCATATGCGACTTTGTGGTAATCCCCTCGGTGGACGAGACCCAATCGGGCACCCTTGCCAGGGTAATAGCTCTCAACAAGCCATATCTCACCACCGCTCCCATGGAAGGCCTTACAGCTCAGACACTGGAAAGCGAGGGGGGGCTTCTCTTCACTACCAAGGAGATGCTCAGGAAGAAGGTGGTGAGGCTAGCATGTGACGAGAATCTGAGGTTGGAGCTGGGAGAGAAGCTGAGGAGGTACCTGGAGGAAGTCGTATCTTGGGAGGTCGTTGCAGGCCAGTACAGCGAGGCCTATAAGCTCGCAAGAAGAGCAGTCCGCACAGGCAAGCCAGTGGTTTTGCCGCCCGAATTCTGAGATCTGCGCACACGTCCTCAGAAACTGATTTGGGAGGAGGATGGAAAGTGAACCCTGGAATATTCAGAGAATACGATGTCAGGGGAATAGTGGGGAAGGATTTTGAGCCCGAGGAGATGGAGCTCTTTGGGATGGGGTACGGGACCTATCTCGCGACAAAGGGCAGGGGGAAAAGGGTAGTTGTGGGCCGAGACTGCAGGCTGAGCTCGCAGGCCATAAGGGATAATCTGGTCAAGGGGCTCGTCAAGACGGGTATGGACGTTCTTGATGTGGGAGTGTGTCCCACACCTGTCCTCTATTTCGCCATAAGGCATCTCGGTGCAGATGGCGGTCTCATGATAACAGCTAGCCACAACCCACCCGAATACAATGGGTTCAAGGTCTGTGTGGGGCCGGATACCATCTTCGGCCAAGAGCTCCAGAGACTGAGAGAGGTGATAGAATCGGGCGTGTTCACGAAAGCAGAGGGAAGCGTAAGCACATACGATATCCTGGAGCCGTACTGGGCCCACATCACCAATGATATAAGGGTCCGAAGGCCGGTGAGGCTTGCAGTGGACGCCGGAAACGGCACAGCGGGGCTCGCTGCTGGCCCCCTCCTCAAGAGACTGGGATGCGAGATGGTCGAGCTCTTTTTCGAGCCCGATGGTCGCTTCCCCAATCACGAGCCGGATCCGACAGTTCCGGAAAACATGGAGGTCCTCAGGACTACAGTGCTTGGCGAGGGGCTGGAGCTGGGGATAGCCTTCGATGGGGATGGGGACAGGTTGGGGGTCGTGGATGAAAGGGGAGATGTGATCCCTGGAGATATGTTGATGGTCATATTTGCTAGGGAGATTCTGAGATGGAGACCGGGGGCCACCTTCATCGGTGAGGTCAAGTGCTCCCAGAGGATGTACCGGGAGATCGAGAGACTTGGGGGAAGGGCAATAATGTGGAAGACTGGCCATTCCCTGATAAAGAACAAGATGAAGGAGGAAGGGGCGGCCTTGGCAGGTGAAATGAGCGGCCATCTCTTCTTCGCGGACAGGTATTTCGGTTACGACGATGCCATCTACGCAGGGTGCAGGCTCCTTGAGATACTCTCTGCGGACACAAGGCCCCTTTCCTCTTATTTGGAAGGTCTTCCCCCGGGGTGGGTCACCCCGGAGATAAGGGTGCCATGCCCCGAGGATAGAAAGTTCCAGATAGTCCAGAGGGCCAAGGAGATCCTCAGTCGTGATCACGACATCATAGACATAGATGGGGTGAGGGTCTTATTCCCCGATGGGTGGGGTCTCATCAGGGCCTCCAATACAAGTCCTGTCTTGGTTCTGAGATTCGAAGCCGAAACTCAAGAACGCCTTTCCGAGATAAGGGGAATCGTTGAGTCGGCTTTGGAGCAGGCCAAAGCTCAGAACCCCTGAGCCTGTCACAAATCCTCGCGCAAAAATTCCGCTGGGAGGTGTCGGGAGTTGATGGACGATCCGAAAATTTTGGAGGTCTTTCGGCGTTACCGGGGAAATCCCATAATCACTACCAAGGATCTTCCTTATGGGGCCAACTCGGTCTTCAATGCAGGAGCTACAAAGGTGGGAGACGAGATTTACCTTCTCATGAGAGTGGAGGACCGGAGAGGTATCTCTCATCTCACCTTGGCCAGGAGCAAGGATGGGATCACCAACTGGCGAATAGATGAGAGGCCCACCTTGATGCCCGAGCCCAGAGAGCATCCCGAGGAGATATGGGGTATAGAAGACCCCAGAATAACCTACGTGGAAGAGCTTGGCCAATGGGTGATAGCCTACACAGCTTATTCCGTGGGCGGTCCCCTCGTAGCCTTGGCCACGACAGAAGATTTCAGGACCTTCAAGAGGCTTGGGCCGGTCATGCCGCCCGAGGACAAGGACGCTGCCCTTTTCCCAGTGCGTTTCAACGGAAGATGGGCAATGATTCACAGACCTGTGCCAGGGCCCTACGTGGCAGGGGCCCATATATGGATTTCCTTTTCTCCGGACTTAAAGCACTGGGGCGACCATAGGATACTCCTCAAAGCCAGGAGGGGAGGATGGTGGGATGCCAACAAGATAGGATTGTCACCTCCACCGCTGCGAACAGACCAGGGATGGCTAATCCTCTACCACGGAGTCAGGACCACAGCGAGCGGCTGCATTTACAGGCTCGGACTCGCCCTCCTGGATCTGGAAGATCCCAGGAGGGTCCTCGCCCGGTCCGACAGATGGGTCTTCGCCCCGGAGGCGGAGTATGAAAGGTTCGGAGATGTGGACAAGGTCGTGTTCCCTTGCGGGTGGATACTCGAAGGGGACACAGTGAGGCTCTACTATGGGGGGGCCGACACCTGCATTGCCATGGCCACAGCAAGCCTCAAGGAGCTGCTGGAATGGCTGCACGAGCACAATCTCTATCGGGAGAGGGAACAATGAGGATAGCAATGTTGGCCCCTATCGCATGGAGGACTCCTCCCAGGCATTATGGCCCATGGGAGAATGTTGTCTCTCTCCTCACGGAAGGCCTCGTGAGAAGAGGAATCGATGTGACCCTCTTTGCCACCAAAGACTCCCAGACAGCGGGCAGACTAATTGCCGTCTGCCCCAGGGGCTACGAGGAAGACCCAGAGATAGATCCCAAGGTCTGGGAGTGCTTGCACATCTCAGAGGTGTTCGAAAGGGGCAATGAATTCGACCTCATACACAATCACTTTGACTTTCATCCCCTCACATATTGTGCCATGACAACCACTCCCGTCCTCACCACCATTCATGGTTTTTCCTCCCACAAGATCCTTCCGGTGTACAAGAAGTACAACCGCCGAACATATTACGTCGCCATAAGCAACGCCGACAGAAACCCCGAGTTGGACTATGTGGCTACAATCTACCACGGGATCGATTTGAGCCTCTTCACATTCAGGGACAAACCGGGGGACTATTTACTCTTCTTCGGCAGGATCCACCCCGACAAAGGACCTGGAGACGCCATTGCAATAGCCAAGGCCTTCGGAATGAAGCTCATTATGGCGGGGATAATTCAGGACAGGCGATGTTTTGAGGAGGAGGTAGCTCCGCATCTGGATGGGAATCAAATCAAGTACGTGGGAAGTGCAGGCCCTAGGGAGAGGGACGAGCTCTTGGGTGGAGCTTACGCTCTAGTCCATCCCATACACTTCCAGGAGCCTTTTGGCCTCTCGGTAGTGGAGGCGATGGCGTGTGGGACCCCTGTGGTCGCTTACAGGAGAGGGAGTATGCCGGAAGTGATCCGAGAAGGGAGGACCGGATTCCTGGTGGAGGGCGTCGAGGAGGCGGTAGAAGCCCTGCGCAAGATACCCGAGCTGGACAGGAGGGACTGTAGGAAATGGGTGGAAGAACG
>JAPWUY010000204.1 GCA_028275295.1 Thermodesulfobacteriota bacterium
AAGGCGATCCAGAGATCCGAGTTGGGTCTCACCCCCATGAACGACGGAAAGGTCATAAGGATAGCGATCCCCCCCCTCACCGAGGAGAGACGAAAGGAGCTCGTGAAGGTTGTGAAGAAGATGGCAGAGGAGAAGAAAGTGGAGTTGAGAAACCATAGGAGGGAGGCCAACGAGACCCTCAAGGACCTCAAGAAGGAGAAAGTGATAACAGAGGACGATCTCTTCCGCTACCAGGAAGAGGTGCAGAAGATAACGGACTCCTTCGTGGAGAAGATAGATACCCTTCTGGAGAGCAAGGAAAAGGAGATAATGGAGATTTGACATGGGCTCTGAGACATGGAGCACACCGCAACCTCCCATGGACCCAGGCAAGAAGCGATCATGAAGTGGTCTCATTAGCCACCTTCAGATTTGTGGGACAAGAGATCTCCTCCGAGGCGAGATCCTATTCTCAAGGCCCCGAGGACTTGAGGATATTCCCGAGAAAATCCCATTGAGTCCCATCCGATGGGAAAGGGCAAGTGG
Organism: Thermodesulfobacteriota bacterium; assembly: GCA_028275295.1. GTDB lineage: Bacteria > Desulfobacterota > Desulfocorpusculales > Desulfocorpusculum > Desulfocorpusculum > JAPWUY01. The sequence continues at coordinate 526 of JAPWUY010000204.1, forward strand.
CCCTCTCCCCAAGCTCGTGCAGGAAAACAGGGAACCCCGAGATGGTGCGATTCGGCGAGGACCTGCCAGGCTGGCCCCGAGACCTGAGACGGACCTGCGGGTTTCGATTTTTCAAGAAGCCTCTTTTCCATTTGGGATCCGAGGTCCCATGGAAAAAGGTCTCGTCTTGAATGGACATGGGAGGCAATGTTAGACTCCCCACTATGGGGTCGAGGAAAACCATCATGGAGACAGGATTCAATAAGCTTCCCAGGCACTTGGCCATCATAATGGATGGCAATGGTCGCTGGGCCCAGAGGAGGTCCCTGCCAAGGGTGGAGGGCCACAGAAAGGGAGCGGAGGCCGTAAGGAGGGTCGTGAGGGCTTGCAGAAAGTGGGGGATAAAGGTCCTGACTCTCTACGCTTTTTCCCTGGAGAATTGGCAGAGGCCCAAAGAGGAAGTGGATGCCCTAATGGATCTGCTGGTTGAATTTCTCCAATCGGAAAAACAGGAGATGGTGGAAAACGGCATAAGCCTGAGGGTGATAGGTCGGCCTGAGGATCTACCATCTCACATCCAGAGGATCTTGGCTGAGACCATAGAGGCGACTTCCCAAAACGGAAAGATGATCCTGAACCTGGCCCTCAGTTACAGTGGTCGCTCCGAGATACTGAGGGCGTTCGAGAGGTACCTGAAGGACGCGAGGCAAAAAGGGGTCGAGCCCGGTGGCCTGACAGAGGAGGTTTTCTCCTCGTATCTGGATACCGATGGCCTTCCAGAACCGGACCTTCTCATCCGGACGAGCGGAGAGCAGAGAATAAGCAACTTTCTCCTTTGGCAGATGGCTTACACGGAGATATACTTCACGGAGACCCTCTGGCCAGATTTCACAGAGGAAGAACTGGCCGAAGCCATAAAGGATTACGGGAGAAGGGAAAGGCGATTTGGAAGGATCCCAAGGCAGGCTGCAAGCTGCGGTGAAGTGTGAGGGGCGGGGAGTTTTGCATCTAGAAGGGCAGTCGAGGAGATGGATCACGGCCATTGCATTGCTCTCAGTGATCGCTGGAGCCCTGTTGGCAGGAGGCAATTGGGGTGTTCTGGCGCTCTCCATCTTGGCTGTGTCTTTGTGCCAATGGGAGATTGCGGGATTGCTAGGGGTTCGCTCGGACAGGTGGAGGACCAGCCTCTGTTGTCTGTTGGCATCGGGAATGCCTCCAGCGGCCCTCTGGGGAGGTGGCCATGGCCTTCTCTGGGCCATGGTGGGAAGTGTACTGGTCTTCATGGGCTTCGAGACCCTGGCCAGGAGAGATCCATCGGGAGTAGGGGGTGAGGTGGGAAGGCGCGTCTTCTCCCTCTTTTACGGTGGGGCCTTGCCCTGCTTCTTCGTGCTCATGTGGACCTTACCTTCGGGCGCGCACTGGCTTGCCTGGACAATAGCCGTCACAGCCATTGGAGACACGGCCGCATATTATGCTGGGAGCATTTGGGGAAAGAGGAAGCTCCTTCCCAGGGTGAGTCCAGGGAAGACCGTGGAGGGGGCCCTTGCGGGACTCGGGGGCAATGTCTTGGCAGGGGCTATGTACGGCACGTTCTTCGAGCCAGTTTCGGGAGGTGCCGGGCTCATCATGGCCCTGAGCATAGGGGTAGCGGGTCAACTGGGGGATTTGGCCGAGTCGATGCTGAAGAGAGGGGCTGGGGTGAAGGACTCGGGAGACTTGCTCCCCGGTCATGGAGGAGTCCTGGACAGATTGGACAGTCTCCTCTTCGCAGCCCCTCTGAGTTTCTTCTGGGCAACTATGAGGCTTTGAAAAGGTGATCCAATGCGCCAGAGAAAGAGGAAGGGCATTGCATTGCTCGGTTGCACTGGCTCGGTGGGCCAGAACACCCTGAAGGTCGTGGAGAAATATCCCGAAAGGTTCCGCATAGTGGCCATGGCAGGAGGGTGGAATGTGGAAAAGATGGCGGAGCAGGTGCTCCAGTTCCGTCCCCTCCTCGTGTCCATGGCTGACAAGGAATCCATGGAGGCACTGAGACAGAGGGTCAAGGGAAAGATCCACCTGGAGTTCTCCCAGGGAACAGAGGGGCTGTTCGCTGTTGCGACCCATCCAGAGGCGGACATGGTGGTCTCTGCCCTTGTTGGAGCAGTGGGCCTCGTGCCAACCTTGGCCGCGATTCGGGCGCAGAAAGACATAGCTCTGGCCAACAAGGAAGCCCTCGTCATGGCTGGAAGGCTGGTTACAAAGGAGGCCAGGTCCAAAGGGGTGAGAATACTCCCTGTGGATAGCGAACACAGTGCCATTTTCCAGGCCCTCCAAGGCCACAGGAAGGAGGACGTGAAGAGGATCATACTCACCGCATCCGGTGGGGCCTTTCTCAATCTGCCCGTAGAGAGGCTCGAGGATGTGACCCCTGAAGAGGCATTGACTCATCCCAACTGGAGGATGGGCCAGAAGGTGACTGTTGACTCTGCCTCCTTGATGAACAAGGCCTTGGAAGTAATAGAAGCTAGATGGCTATTCGACATAGCCCCATCTAGAATCCACGTTCAAATACACCCCCAAAGCATAGTGCATTCCATGGTGGAGTATGTGGATGGCTCGGTAATTGCCCAGTTGGGCGTGCCGGACATGCAGCTTCCCATCGCCTATGCCCTCTCGTATCCCGAGAGGCTGAAGCTGGGGATACCCACATTGGACTTGACCAAGGCCGGGCCCCTGACCTTCATGGAGCCCGACCCCAAGAGGTTTCCGGCTCTGGAGCTAGCCTACCAAGTGCTGGATGCGGGAGGGACAATGCCTGCAGTCCTCAACGGAGCCAATGAGGAGGCAGTCCATGCCTTTCTCAGGGGCGAGATAAGGTTCACGAAGATAGTCGAGCTCGTGAGAAGGGTCGTGGAGAGCTTCCCCAGGAAGGAAGGAGACGCCCTCGAGGAGGTACTCGAGGCGGACAAAATGGCGAGGAAGGCCGTGAGAGATCTCATAGAATCGGGCAGGGTGCATTGATGGAGAGCGTTCTGGAAAATTCCCTCAGAGTGTTTTATGCGGTCCTGGCATTCGGTATTCTCATTTTTTTTCACGAGCTGGGCCATTTTCTGATGGCCAAATTGATGAACGTCAAGGTCGTTACATTTGCCTTGGGATTCGGGGCCAAGATATTCAAGGTGAGAAGGGGTGAGACCGACTACGCCCTCTGTGCCATTCCCCTTGGCGGATACGTGAAGATGTTGGGAGAGGAGCTAGATGAAGAGGTCCCCCCCCACGAGATTCACAGGTCATTTTCAGCAAAGAGCATTCCCACGAGATTCTCCATAGTGATGGCCGGGCCGGCCTTCAACTTGGCTCTGGCAGCTCTGATAGTCGCTCTCCTCCACTTGGGGGAGGTCCCTTACCTCCCTCCCAAGGTCCAGGAAGTGGTCGAAGGGAGCCCAGCCTCCCAGGCGGGTATTCTCCCAGGAGACGAGATAATAGCAGTAAATGGCAAGGCCATAAAAAGGTTCCAGGAACTGAGGGAGCGGATCCTGGAGAGCGAGGGGGCTCCACTGCAACTCTCCCTGATGAGGGAAGGGACCGTCTTGGACTTGACGGTCTTGCCCAGAATGAAAGTGGAGTTGAGCCCTTATGGGGATGAGATGCGCCTTTGGCAGATAGGGATAGTGCCCGCCTCAGAGGTTCGCTTCGAGACCTTCGGCCCTGTGGGAGCCCTATGGCAGGGAATCCGGTGGACATGGGAGAAGTGCTGGTTCACGGTGAAGACCCTGTGGAAACTCTTGACAGGGAAGGAGTCCATCAAGAACATAGGAAGCCCTCTTCTCATAGGCGCCGAGGCTGCCAAGCAAGCTGAATTCGGATTGTCGAGCTACCTGAGCTTCATCGCGTTCGTGAGCGTCATACTGGCCGTAATGAACCTGCTCCCCATACCCATCTTGGATGGGAGCCATCTCCTCTATTTCCTAGTGGAAGCGGTGATCAGAAGACCCTTGAGCAAGAGGTTCCTGGGTGTCGCCCAGTATGTGGGAGTCGGGATCCTAGTGTGCATAATGGCATGGGCCGTATACAGGGATCTGGACAGGTTTTACTGGAAGGCCAAGAGGTCCCAGTCCCAGGCAGTGGAGATGGAGCAAAAGAGAGACTCGAGTCCATGACGGTCCTGGGGATAGAGACATCCACAGAAGCGAGGAGCGTCGCCTTGGTGGAAGATGGGAGGTTGAAGGGGGAGTTCTTCTTCCTCGGGGAAGGCAGACACTCGGAGCATCTCATGGAGGAGCTGGATCTTCTGCTCCGCTTTCTGGGTTTGCCCGCCAGTGGGATTGACGGAGTTGCGGTCGCAATTGGGCCAGGGTC
>JAPWUY010000205.1 GCA_028275295.1 Thermodesulfobacteriota bacterium
TCGGAATCGGGATCAGCCAAAAGAGACTCCATCACGGGGGACACCGCTTCCGGAAGGTTCTTCATCGCCTCTATGGCTTCATTGCGCAAGGAAGCATCATCGCTCCGCAGAAGCTCCATGAGCCCCTCCACCACCTCTCTAGTACCGATCAGGGTGAGGCTCGTGAAAATGGCCTCCCTCACGCTGGGAACCTTCTCGACCATCAATTGCTGGAACAGGGCATCAGTAGCCTCCGGATAAGATGCCAGATCCCTGGCTGCCCAACGTCTCACAGCTGGGTCTTCGCTCCGCAGGCTCTCGACGAGTCCCGAAAGGTCGCGGCCTCGGCTGCGCCGATCTCCAGGGGGTATGGGTTCGTCCTGTTTTCTTCTGACAAAGGCCATCGCTCCCTCCTACCTTCTCGCCCAACCTATGAGCTGACCGGCTATCCTTTGCGCGGGCAGGACTAGGCTTGCGCCACCTCGAGCTATAAGCTCCTTGGGCATTCCGAAGACCACGGCGGATTCTTCCGACTCAGCGATTGTGCGCCCTCCCCTCCTCTTTATTTCGGCGAAGGCCTCGGCCCCATCGTACCCCATTCCCGTCAGCATTACCCCGATGAGCTTCTCAGGCTCCCAATGCTCCAATGCGGATTGGCCAAGGATCTCAACCGAGGGGTGCCAGATGAAGTTTTTGGATTCCGGCCTCGGGACGACCATCGCCCGGTCCGATCGGTTTGTCAGGACCACATCAGCTCCCCCTCTTGCTATGTAAACGGTGCAGGGTTTTAGCTCCATGGGCTCCCTCACCTCTACCACCTTCAGGGCACAAAGGTTGTCCATTCTCGAGGCGAAGGGGCCGGTGAAGGAGGCTGGCATGTGTTGAGCAACTATTATGGGAAATGGGTAATCCCCAGGAAGGGAGGGGAGAATTAGCTCTAGAGTGGAAGGTCCACCAGTGGAACTCCCGATGAGCACAAGCCCCTGAGGCTTCTCCGTCCCATCTGGCCAGCGCTCCAGAGAGGGCTTTGGAGCACTACCTTGTTCCCCCCTTCGTTGGCCCCGAAACCCCCTTCTCCCTCTGAGCTTGGCCCTGGCTGCTACCCTTACCTTTGTTATCAGTTCTTGCTTTATCTCCTCTATGGAAAGGGAAATGGTCCCCCCGGGCTTTGCCACATAATCGACTGCACCTAGAGCTAAGGCCTCAAAGGTAGCAAGTGCACCTTTTTCCGTGAGGGAGGAGACCATGACCACGGGGACTGGCCTTTGAGCCATTATGTGGGCGAGAGCCGTGAGGCCGTCCATCACTGGCATGTTGATGTCCAAGGTGATGACATCGGGCTCAAAGCTCAGGTTTTCCTCTATCGCTTCCTGGCCGTTTCTGGCAGTTCTGATTTCGAACTCCCCAGCCCTCTTGAACACCTCGACGAGTTGACGCCGCATGAGGGCAGAGTCGTCCACGATGAGGATCTTGATCGCCATGGGGCCCTCCCTATCCCATCTGAGCCAGTTGAGTGTACTCCCCCTCCCCAAGGAGCTGCTGAGGCTCGATCATTTGGATCATTCTTCTCTGCTCTTCCAGGTTAGCAACCCTCCCCATTAGCTTCGCCTGCTCCACGGAAAGCCTTGGTGAGGCCTCTATCTTCCTCTTTGGTATCTTGAGGACCTCCGTCACAGCGTCCACGATGAATCCAACTGTAGTACCTTTGAGGGCAAAGACCATGATCCGCTGCCTCTCATTACGTTCGCACTCCTCCAGGTCCAGTCTCTTGCGCAAATCTATAACCGGCAGAACAACCCCTCGAAGGTTTATTATCCCTTCGACAAAACCAGGGGCCTTGGGAACCTTTGTGAGCCCTTCGGGGAGCCGTACAATCTCCTGCACGCTCTCTATGGGCACACCGAACTCGCCCCCCGCGAGCTGAAACACGACCACTTGTTCTTCCTCATCAGTGGAACCGCCCAAAGCCGTCTTTTCCTTGGCTCGGTCTTCCATTTCCATCGCCACTTTTGACTCCTCCTTCACGTGGGAAAGTTGAAACAGACGCTCCGGAGATAGGATGGATACAAGCCGCTTGCCACCTTCCAGCCGACAAAGCTGTTTGATCTCACCCATGTTCCCCCTATGGGCAACCAGGGCCGGAATGTCCTCGACCAACTCCTTGGGGACCCTGAGCACCTCGGAGACGCTGTCCGTCACGACTCCGAGAGTCCTGCCTTCCAAGGAGAGGACTACCACCCTACTGCGATCGTCCGTCTCCCTCTGGTCAAGTCCGAAAAGGGTGCGCAGGCTGATCAGGGGCAAAAGCCTCTCACGCAGGGTCATGAGCCCCAGTACATGGGGCGGAGAGTTTGGCACGTGGACGAAGAGCTTGGGAACCTGAACTATCTCCTGCACGAAATTTATCTCCACAGCATATTCTTGCCCCTCCACTGAGAAGCTTACTAGCTGTACCTCGTCTCCATAGCCCTCCTTCTCCTCGTAGCTCCCCGCTCCTTCGCCCTTGCTCAGCACAGCCTCCTCAAAAGCCATATCCGCCTCACCGAACATCCTGGCTATCAGGCTGCCGAAGTTGACGACCATCACTATGGGAAGGCCCCCCACTTCCCTCAGAATGCCCGTGAGAAGCTCACTGTCCACCGTGGCGCGGATATTCCCATCAACCCCTTGTATCTGCTCGGCTTCCGCGCGAACCACGCTCGAGACCCGATCCACGACAAAGGCCATGGGTTGGCCGAGATTGATCACAATTGCCCTAGTGGCCTCATCGTGGCCCTTTTCGGGGAAACCAAAGATTCGCCTCAGTGAAATTATGGGCAATACCTCCCCTCTCAGGTTAGCAAGCCCCTCGAGGCATGGGGGTGCAAGGGGCACCCGGACCACCTCTGGAACCCTAATGATCTCCTGTACCGGAGTCATCTCCACCCCGAATACCTCGTTTTCCACCATGAACACCACGAATTGGTTTCCGTCAGAGGATCTCTCCGCCGTACCGACTGGATCCGATACCCTTGAACCGAAAGAAGATTGGACCATGGCCGCCTCCTTACATGCTCTGGAGCTCGTCAGCCAGAGAGGCTATCTCTTCTATCGCAGCGGCAAGCTCCTCTGCCCCTTTGGCTTGCTGCTCAGCAGCGCTCGCTGCCTCGGAAGCAGCCTTTTCCGACTCCTGGGCCGCTGCAGCGATCTGATCAGCTCCCTTTTTCACCTGGGCAATGGCCGCTGATATCTCGTTCGCCGCTGCGAGGATCTCCTCCGCTCCCGTCTTTATTTCCGCCATATCGACCTCAATCTGCTCGAGGTTCGCCGTTGAGGCCTTGGCGCTTTCCGCTTCTGCCACAGCCGCCCTCATTATTTCGTCCAAGTCATTGGAGACGGCTGTTATCTGATCCTGGATCGCCTTCACGACATCCTTTATGCGGTCGGCGTTTTCGGCCGAATCCCGGGCCAAGTTTCTGATGTCAGTTGAGACAACGGCAAAACCCTTACCAAACTCTCCAGCTCGAGCAGCCTCAATTGAACCATTCACAGCAAGCATGTTCGTCTGAACCGAGACAGTGGTTATCGTCTCCACTATCTTGTCGATTCGTCTCGATACCCTTTGCAGGTCCCTCACCTGCCTTATACTGGCCTGGGTCTCCTGGACCGAGCTGTGAATTCCCGCGATGAGTTCCTCAACTGCCATCTTATTCTGGCTCAGGAGCTCCTGGACCTCCTCCATCTTTCGCTGACTTGCCATTGCCCTTTGCTGGGCTATCTCCAGCCCTTTTTCTATCTGGCCCAGTGCTGCTGCCGACTCCTCTGTGGCTGCTGCCGCGGTCTGGGCGCCCTTTCGGATCTGGCTTAGGGCAGTCATGATCTGCGTTGCCCCTCGGTTGATTTCCTGTATCGCTGAAGAGAGTTCCTCGGCCTGAGAGGCCAACTCCTCAGCGCTCTTCGAGATATCCGTCGAGCTCTTGAGTTCCTCAGCCAATTCTGCCAGTGCCTGCGAGCTCTGCTCGCATTCCTGCAAAGCAGTAGTTTGCTCGGCCACAGTCTTGGCCACCTCCTCTGCCGCCGCAGACTGTTGTTCCGCGGAGGCGGCAATGGCCTCCGAACCCTTGAGGGCTTGGTGAGCTGCCGCCTCAGATTGCTGAGCTCCAGAGGCGATCTCCTGTGCACCCTTCACCATCTCAGCCAGTTCCAACCCTATCTGGGCCAACTGGGAGCTTATCTTCTTGCCCCTTTCCACCTGGCCTTCCACAGCCTTGGCGGAGCCATTGATACCATCGGCTATCACCTTGACCTCGTTCTGGATCTGGACCACGAGCTTCTCGATCTCCCTGGCACTCTTCTCCGATGTCTCGGCCAGGGTTCTGACCTCGTCCGCAACCACCGCGAACCCTTTTCCGTGTTGCCCCGCACGGGCCGCCTCTATCGCTGCGTTCAGTGCCAGGAGATTGGTCTGATCAGCTATCCTGGCAACGGCCTTCACTATCTCGCCAATGTTCTCAGCATGCCTTTCCAATTCGGCCACCATCTCCACGGAACCGGCCTGCCTTTGGGCGGCTACACCCACGTTGGAGACAAGCTTCTCTATTCCCTTGGCAGTCTCCCTGGCCAAGAGTTGCAATGCCTCACACTTGGCCTGGGAGGACTGGGCGTTTTGCATCTGCCGGCCCAAGGCCGTTACCACCTGTCTGAAGGCAGCCAGGGACTCCTGGGCAGCTCCAGAGGCCTGCTCCGCGCCAGCCGCTATCTGTTCAGTTGCCCTTCTTAGCTCCTCCGCTGCAGAGGATGCCTCCTGGATCCCAGAAGCAAGTGAGGATGTAGCAGCGGCTATCCTCTCGGCCACCTGCTGTTGTTTGGCT
>JAPWUY010000206.1 GCA_028275295.1 Thermodesulfobacteriota bacterium
TCTGGAGGGGAAGGCATGGAAAGGACCTCTTTTCTAGGAGGCTCCCCTCTCTCCATCAAGGCCGAAAGGCCCATGCCTCCCAAAAATCCGATTGTGGCCAAGGCCAAGAGGACCAGCCACTTGCCCCCTGGATGGTAGGCCCCCTTCCTCCTCTTCCCCATACTTGCGCCCTCTGGCTCTTCACCTCATGCGAGGGGCCTTTACGGGCCATATCAGCAAAGGGCAGCACACCTAATTTTTCCCCTGAAACAGAACCAGTCCTTTGAGAAGCTCCAGGCCTCTCAGGAACTGGATATCCTTCATCTGTTCATCCCTGAGAGTGAACTCTCCCTCTCTTGCTTCCCCAGGCTCCCCTTCCTTCTCGATGTGTCTGCTCAGGTCTTTCTCCCTCACCACCTTCTTCGAGGAGGGCCTGTACTCCCACTCATCCTCTTCCACCCTCACATCTGGAACTATGCCCTTTGCCTGAATCATCCTGCCCTTGGGCGTGTAGTAGAAGGCCACAGTCAGCCTGAGCCCCGATCCGTCCTCCAGGGGCCCGTATATGGATTGAACCGACCCTTTTCCGAACGTGGGACTTCCCAGGAGTATCGCCCTTTTGTGGTCCTGGAGTGCTCCTGCGACTATCTCGGATGCACTCGCGCTACCACCATTGACGAGCACTACCATGGGGAATCCCTCCCTGGTGCCTTCGGGATGAGCCCGGTACTCTTTGCGCTCTTGCCTACCTTCCGTATAAACTATCAGCCCCTGGGAGATAAACTTGTCGGCCACCTCTATCGCTTGGGGCAAGAGGCCACCTGGGTTGTTGCGCAGATCCAAGAGGAGGCCTTTCAAACCTCCCGGGACCGACTCCAGCTCCTTGAGGGCCTTCTCCAGGTCCTGGGAGGTCGTTTCCTGGAAGCTCTTTATTCTGATATAGCCGAGATTGTCGGGCAGCTTCTCGTATTTCACACTCGCAATGGGGATGACGTCCCTGGTGATGGTGAATTCCTTGGGTTCGCTCCATCCCTTGCGCATTATTGTCAAGGTGACCTTGGTGCCCTTTGGTCCCCTCAACCTCTTTATGGCCTCCATGAGGGGCATGTCCTTTGTGGACTCCTTCTCTATCTTCAGGATCTGGTCTCCTGCCTTGAGCCCGGCCCTGAATGCAGGGGTATCGTCTATGGGAGATACCACTGTGAGGACCCCATCCTTTATGGTTATCTCGATTCCCAGTCCTTCGAAGCTCCCCTTGGTCTCCACTTGGAGCTCCTTGAACACATCGGCCGTCATGAAGGAAGAGTGGGCATCCAGAGACTGCACCATCCCCTGGATCGCTCCGTAGATGAGCTTCTCGGTGTTCACCGGCTCCACGTAGTTTCGCTCCACATAGGCCAGCACATCGGTGAAAATCTTGAGCTTCTCGTACTTGTCCGAGGCCTCCTTTGATAAGGCTATGCCCCACTTGAGACTGCTCCCGCTCACTGCCACTCCGGCAGCGAATGCCAGAAATACCAGCACCACGGTCCTAATCCCGGATATTCCCCTGGTTTTCACAAGTGACCTCCTCTAAGCTGTGTAAAGTTCTTCCGCCTTTATCAGAGCAGACGTCCCTCTCGAAGGGACCTTATCAGATACTCCAGAAGGTCCGACTCAGTGAGGATGCCAACGAGCCTCTCCCCTTCCAACACAGGACATCCTCCTACCTTCTTGTCCCGCATGAGGCAGGCAGCCTTTTCCAGCGAGTCCTCTGGCTCCAATGTATGCACCTCGGTGGTCATGCAACTGCCCACCTTCACGCTATCCAGGACAAACTCGTCCTCCTCCTTCTCATGGACCAGAACCGGTGTGTTCATCGCCAGCCTCAAATCTCTGTCGCTTATTATACCCACCATCCTCCCCTGTTCCACAACGGGAAGCCTCCTGAACTTGCCTCTCTTCATGAGATCGAGGGCTTCCCTCAAAGGGGCATCTGGGCTCACACACACTGGGTTCTCGGTCATCACGTCTCGGACCCTGAACATTCAACACCTCGAAGAAGGATCGTCTCAATTTTGGGATCTTATCTTAGGCAAATACCGATATCAAGGGCAGGGCTGCCCATGCCCGCAATGAGACCGTGGGTCGGCCCCAACCAGTTCCCCATTGGGCCAAAGAGCTCTCTCCCGAGCCATTCAAGGAAAGAGGCCGTGCTAGAGGGGCACGTGGAAGGGCATCCCAGGAATTCCAACTTGACCTGTCTCACCTCCCAGGGAATGGAGCCCCAAAGTCCCCTCAATGGCCTCGATTTCGCAAACAAGAAGTCTTCCTTGCTCCTCATACCTCGATTTTCTCCCGTCGGCCTCACGGATTCGAGCGATTTGTGGTGGCCGTCTGGGGAAGACCCTCAGGAACTGCCCCGACTTCTTCATCAAAGCTGGAATTGGCCCTAAAGGCCCAGGAGACTCGCCGCCCGCTGAGGAAAAGCTTCCTCAAAGAAGGTATGGGAGATCACACTTCGAAGATCTCGAAGTTCGAGCCTCGGGATTAGGAACTGTTTCCACTCTATATCGAGCCTTCCATCCCCTTTTGGAGGCTTTGGGGCGACTATCTCTAGAGCCCATCCCGCAGTGGAGCTTGTCCCTTTTTGTGTAACCGTGGGTTTTTGTGCGAAGTTCGCGGATGTAAGGGACCTCGCAGAGAGGATTCCATTGCAAATTGAGTGGAAACGATTTAAAATCTTTCCAACGCACCAAGGGAACATAGGCTTTTTGGTTTCAAATTCAAGACTTTGGGAAGGAGGGCAAAATGGAGGAGCGAGATCTTCTGCAGATGACAAGCGAGATAGTCAAAGCTCAGGCCTCACATGCGACAATGAGCGCAGACGAGATGACCGACGCTATAAGGAAGGTGTACAAGGCCCTCAAATGGGTTCAGACACAAGAAGAGAAAGCTTCCAAAGCCGAGGAGTCCCAGGCGATCTCAGGAGTGGACTCCATACAGAGGACAAAAGTCATATGCCTCGAATGCGGGAAGAGTTTCAGACAACTTTCGGCAAAGCACCTGAGGATGCATGGTCTTAGCCCCAAGGAATACAAACAGAAGCACTCCATTCCATTGAGGCAGAGCTTGAGCGCGAGGAGCCTTTCGGCCAAAAGGAGGCGCATAGCGAAGGAAAAAGGTCTGGGGCAGAGACTCGCTCAGGCAAAGAAAAAGAGATAATCGGGAGTAGGCCCCTGGAACAAGGTTCAATTGCGAGAGCTTCTCTGAGGGAGGAGGCTTGTCCTCCATGAGGGGCTCGAGTTGAGGGAGGAAGGTCCGTGTCCAAAAGGACTCTGCGCATTACAATTGGGTCCACGACAATGGAGGCCTCTCTGGATGAGGGCATTACAGCCGAGTCCTTGTGGGAGAGACTTCCCGTTGAGGGGAGAGGAAACAGATGGGGAGATGAGATCTATTTTCATATCCCCTTCGAACTCCCCTGGACCAATTTGCAGGAGGTGGTTGAGCCGGGGACCATTGCTTATTGGCCTGAAGGGCCAGCCCTCTGCATCTTCTGGGGGCCTACTCCTGTGAGTCGAGCAGGAGAATGTCGAGCTTATAGCCCAGTGAGTGTGGTGGGAAGAATAACCTCCGATCTATCACTCCTCCACCATGTGAAGGACCTCAAGGTCTTGGTGGAGCGGAAAGAGTGACGACTTGGGAGTGGGATCCAGGAGGGAGAGGCGAGCCATGATCTCCTGGGCCGCTTCTCGACAGGGCATGGGATGGCCTCCCAAGGGGCTTCATGAGGACGCCTACCTTTACGGGCACGCCGTCTCTGTGTTCCACAGCAGAGATCACCTTATCTGGAGAGACCGATCCCGAAAGGCCCATCCTTTCAACCACCCGGAACGCGTGGGATTTTAGGTCCTTTATCTTCCTGTACGGATCCGGGTGAACCTCCATATAGATTTCCCCCCCTTTGAAGCCCACTTTCACAGGTTCGTAGATTATTTCCACTGGAGTGTTGACAGCCACCTGCTGGAACAATTGCTCCATGTGTTCGGGGTAAAGCCTTATGCAGCCATGTGTCACCAGGCGTCCCACAGACCACGGAAAATCCGTGCCGTGGATCCCATATCCCCTTCGAGAAAGTCCCAGCCAGTGTTTACCTAGTGGATTGTCTGGCCCCGGAGGCATGAAGGCTGTTCCGTACTTTTGTCTGAGGGACTTGGGCACTGTCCAAGAGGGATCGATCTGTCGACTGATGACCCTGTACACCCCTAAGGGGGTCTCGAAATCCACATCCCCTATTCCGATGGGGTAAGTCCGCACCAGTTGACTTTTGGGATAGAAGAGATAGAGCCTCATCTCCGGGACATTTATCACTATTCCATAGTGAGAGGTTGGAGGCAAAACCCATTGAGTCGGAATGAGAAGCCTGGTCCCTACTCTTGGGATCCACGGATCAACATCCGGGTAAAGGATCTCGAGTTCATTGAACCCAAGCCCATAGTCCCTCGCTATGTCGAGGAAAGTCTCTCCCTCTTTGACCGTATGGCCCTGAATTACCCCTATCACGGTGTTCCATTCCTTGACCGAAACCTTCTCGGAGGGGAACTGATACCGATAGGCTCCTGAGCCCCAAACCCTCGGAGTCCCCACGATGGATGCGAGAAGAACTAGAAGGATTAGCCTCTTCAACGATGACCTCCCACGACATCAAAAAATAAATGTGCCCCAGCATGGGGCTCAAGAAAAAATTATCACCCTTTCGCTCACTTGGTCAAGGTTCTGGAGGCCCGACTCATCCCTTTCCCATGAGGGAGTTGACAAGGGACGAAATGGCAC
>JAPWUY010000249.1 GCA_028275295.1 Thermodesulfobacteriota bacterium
ACTTTCTTGCTGAGGGCTCCTTCAGGATGGCCGAGCTTCTGGGGGATGAGGCGAAGAGGCTTCTTTATGGAGTGAAGGGGCTCGAGATCCCTGGCCATTCAGCGAGGGTGTTTCCCATAAATGCCATTGGCTACGCGACAAATACCCGAGGTGGAAGCCACCATGACCACAGGCCTACCTTTCGCTCTGTGCCCCCAGAGGATCCCCTTCACAGGGAATTGGAGCTCCAGATCAAGTTCGTCATAGACACCCAGAACTTCACTGCCATTGGGGACTCCATGACCATGTGTCGGTTCGTGATGGAGCAGGGCTTCGGTATTCGCCTCAACGAAGACCATCTCCGCCTCATAAATGCTGTCACTGGCTGGGGCCTGAGCTTGGACGAGCTCACGGGGATGGCGGAGCGCATAGTCACAATGGAGAGGCTTTTCAATTGTAGAGAGGGATTTGATCGGTCCAAGGACACCCTTCCCCATCGGGTGATGGAGGAGCCTGTCCCAGACGGCCCCGCCAAAGGGAGGTATTTCCCAAGGCCCATGCTGGATCTTGCCTTGAGCAAGTATTACGAGCTAAGGGGGTGGGACGAGAGGGGAGTCCCAAGCCGGTTTCTCCTCGAGAGGTTGGCCCTTGGGGCCCACCACCTCGCAGGGATGCCCCAAAATGGGCAATTCGGAACGGCTGTGGCCTGAGGCAAGGAGGGAGGAGATGACAGGAGAGGAGATAAGGGAGCTGGAGAAGGAGTTCGTGCTTTACCCGTGGATGTTTCAGAAGGCTGTGAACCCCGTGGTGATAGAGCGGGCCAAGGGAAACTACTTCTATGACCATACGGGCAAACAGTATCTGGATTTCTCGTCCCAGTTTGTCTTCAGCAACTTCGGCCATGCTGATGAGAGGATGGCTGAGGCTATCTCGGCTCAACTGAGAAAGCTCGAGAATGCAGCTTCGCCCTTTGCCACGGAACCCAAAGCCAAGCTTGCCAAACTACTTGCAGAGATAACCCCAGGGGACATCAAGAAGGCCTACTTCTCCACAAGCGGTGCCGAGGCCAACGAGGGAGCAATAAAACTGGCCAGAATGGCAACTGGTCGCCAGAAGATAATCTCCAGGTGGGGAGGGTATCATGGCTCCACATTCGGGGCCATGGCTGTCTCCAACGATTATCGCAACTGGGCTTGCGAGCCATCCATCCCTGGGGTGGTCCATTGCCTCGGGCCCTATTGCTACAGGTGTCCCTTCGGAGCGACATATCCCAGCTGCGACCTTCTGTGTGCCAAGCACGTGGAGGACGTCATAAGGTTCGAAGGAAGGGAAAACAGGGTCGCTGCTTTCATGTCAGAGCCGATCGTGGGGGCGAATGGCATCATCGTGCCACCAGATGGGTATTGGGAGACAGTGAGAGAGATATGCGATAAATACGGAGTCATGCTCATAATCGACGAAGTGATGACAGGCTTTGGCCGTACAGGGAAGTGGTTTGCCATAGAGCACTGGAACGTCGTCCCAGACGTGATAACCATGGCCAAGGGGATAACAGGAGGCTATGTCCCCCTAGGGGCAACTTGCATGAGGGAGTGGGTTGCCAAGCAGTTCGAGGAGAAGCAGTGGGTTCATGGACACACCTATAGCGGTCACACCTTGGCCATGGCAGCTGGGGTCGCGGCAATAGAGATTTACAAGCAGGACAAGCTAATAGAGAGATCAGCTGAACTGGGCCATTACCTCCTGGACAAGGCGAGAGAGCTTGGTGAGAAACATCCCAGTGTCGGGGATGTGAGGGGCGTTGGGTTATTCGTGGGCCTGGAGCTGGTCAAGAACCGAAAGACCAAGGAGCCCATCCACGACCCTTGGATGGAAGGGCCGAGGCCTCCCACGGCCAAGATGAAGGTCCTCGCTGCAGCCTTACAAGAAGGCGTCTACTGCTTGCCCGGCCAGACGAGTGTGATCATGCTTGCCCCTCCCCTCACCATAGAGAAAAGCGAGATAGACTTCGCTATGGGTGTGTTCGACAGGGCTCTGGAAATAGCAGATGCTGAAGTAGAAAAGTGAGGCCATGGAGACGAGCCTGAGAGACAACCGTGGAAGAAGGGTGAAAATCAGGGTCAGGAACCTCACCAAGAGGTTTGGCGACCTGCTTGTTCTCGATGATATTTCCTTCGATGTCGCGGAGGGCGAGTTCCTCAGCATAGTGGGGCCAACTGGGTGCGGGAAGACGACCTTCTTGAACTGCCTCTCCAAACTCATACCCACGACCTCCGGCGATATTTTCATAGACGGAGAGCCAGCGAATCCCAAGAAGCACAACATATCCTTCGTGTTCCAGGAACCCACCTGCCTCCCTTGGAGGACCGTGAGGGACAACGTCGCCTTGGGGATGGAGATAAAGAGATTCCCAAAAGATGAGCTCAGGAGACGGCTCGATTACATCCTCGGCCTAGTGGGGCTCAAAGAATGTGAGATGCTATATCCCAACCAGGTATCTGCCAGCATGGAGCAGAGGATGGCAGTGGCCAGGGCCTTCGCTGTCAACCCAGATCTCCTCCTCATGGACGAGCCATATGGCCAGTTGGATGTGAGGCTGAGATACTACTTGGAGGACGAGCTCATAAGACTTTGGCAGACCCTGAAGAGCACGGTAATTTTCGTGACCCACAATATCGAGGAGGCCATTTACGTGGCAGAGAGGGTATTGGTGCTCACCAACAAGCCCACCAAGATTAAGGCGGATATAACGATTGATCTTCCGAGGCCCAGGAGCCCGGTCGACCCCAAGTTCGTGGAATTGAGGAAGCAGGTCACAGAGCTGATCCGATGGTGGTGAGGGAGGAGGCCCAGTTCGTGCAATATCGGTGGGAAAGGAGGGAGAAAATACAGGAACCGGCACGATGAGGCCTTTGGTCTTGAAACTCTTTTGACCAAAACTTCGAGGAGGGTAGGCCATGAAGAGGGGAATTTGGTCAGCTTGTTCGTTGCTTGTGGCTTTTGTATTCGCCTTTTCCGCCTGGGGTGCTGAGAAGCCCATGAAGATCAATACCGCCTGGATGCCAGAGCACGAGACCTTCCTCATCTGGTACGCGAAGCAAAAGGGCTGGGACAAGGAGGAGGGGCTGGAAATAGAGCTCAAGTACTTCGATTCTGGGATGGCCATGCTGGAGGCCCTCCCGGCCAAGCAATGGGTCTTGGGCGGGATTGGTGGAGTCCCCATGGTTGTGGGAGCCCTGAGGTTCGGGGCTTATCTCATAGCTGTGGGAAACGACGAGTCCCTCTGTAATGTCGTCATGGTAAGGCCAGATAGCCCCATTCTGAAACAGAAAGGCTACAACCCCAAGTATCCGGACGTGTACGGCTCTCCCGAGACCATCAAGGGCAAGACGGTCCTGGTGACAACTGTGTCCTCGGCGCACTATGTGCTTTCCAACTGGCTCAAGGTGTTTGGGCTCAAGGATGCGGATGTGGTGATAAAGAATATGGATCAGGCCCAGGCCGTCGCAGCGTTCGAAAGCGGCATAGGGGACATAGTGGCCCTTTGGGCACCTCATCTCTATCACGGTCTTCAGAAGGGCTGGAAGATAGCGGCAGATATAAGGTCAACGGGAGCAGCTCTTCCCATAGTCCTCATAGGGGAGAAGGAGTTCTGCGATAAGAACCCAGAGGTGGTTGCCAAGTTCATAAGGATCTACCTCAGGGGAGTGAACCTGATAAAGAGAGAAGGGGTGAAACTCGCTGCGGATTACAGAAAATTCATGAAGGACTGGGGAGGTATGGACATATCTGAGGATGTGGCCAAAAAGGAAATAGAGATGCACCCGGTCTTCGACTACGACGAACAGCTAAAGCTTTTCGACAAGAGCAAGGGTGAAAGCACTGTAGAATCTTGGCAAAGAGGCATACTGGAGTTCTTCACCGAACAGGGAAGGTTCAAGCCTGAGGAGAAAAAGAAGGTGGAGGGGATCCCCTACATAACGGACAAATTCCTGAAGATGGTCAAACAGCCAATTCCTTGAGCCATGGGGCCTGCATTGGGGGGACGTGGTTCCCCCCTTTTCCCATGGGTGAGAGTTCGTGTCGCGTATTTCGGGTCATGAGTAGAGGGTGGTGCCATGCCATATGAAGAGGTGAGAGTTAGGGTTCCCATAGGTCTCAGGATCTTGAGTGTCGCCGCGCTCGGGGCCTTTCTACTGGGCTGGGAACTTGTTGTGAGATTGGATGTGGTCCCCAGTACAATGCTGGCCTCACCGTCACAGGTCATGGGGCTCTTTGCCATAAAACTCACCGATCCCCAGCCAGATGGGGCTGTTCTTCACGTCCACATTTGGACATCGATCCAGGAAGCCTTCACTGGGTATTTTCTATCCCTTCTCGT
>JAPWUY010000207.1 GCA_028275295.1 Thermodesulfobacteriota bacterium
CCGTGCTCAGGAATTCCCGAAGATCGAAGGAAACCAACATCCCACGGAGGCGACTCCGAGTCATTTCGGCCTTCTTCCCCCTCCGAAAGTAGGGCCTCAGCAATGTGAACAGCTGCTAGGGGAGAAAATCCGCCTTGCACGATACTGGTGGAGGGAATGTGGTGCAGGGCTACAGCCCCCACTATGTCATCTGGAAGTCCCCATATCCCGAGGAGGTACGCTCCCACTTCCTGGTGAGACGCACCGAGGGCGTCCTTCTCCCTGAGCCAGAGGGGGCTCGGGCTTTGGGCAGGGCCTTGGAGAAGTCTCCCGTACTCTTCGGGAAGGCATGTGGCCAGAATGAGCCTCCCCGAGTCGTGGAGCAAGCCGGCGGTGAAGGCGGAGTTGGAGATCCCGGGATCTCCTGTTTCCAAGGTTGCAATCTTCTTGGAAAGGTAGGCAGTCGTGATACTGTGGTCCCAGAGAGCTGCTCCCCAAGCCTCGCCAAAGCCTCGGCAAGGCATCTCTTGGAAAAGATGAGCCGAGAGGACTAGGGCCTTTATGGTCTCTATCCCAAGGTATCTGACGGCTTCTGTTGCAGTTGTTACCTTTCTGAAAAGGCCGAAGAAGGCAGAATTGACCATCTGTAAGATCTTTGCCGTCATGCCCACGTCTTTAGCTATGACTTCGCCCACTTTTTGAGGAGAAGGGTCTGGGCCTTGAAGTTCCTCCAGAATTTCCCGGTAAAGGGATGGAAGGGTTGGCAGAGACCCCATTTTGGACACCAGGGACCTCAAAAGAGGTTGCGAGAGGAGCTCTCTCAAGGCCAGAGAGGCGGACACCGTCCTCACTATTTCTTCAGAGCTACAGGGCTTCGCGAGATACTGGTGCGCAGTCCTCACAGCCTTGAGGATGAAGGCCGGATCCGAATGCCCCGAGATGATTATCCTGACGCAGTCCGGATAGAGGGCCTCGATCTTTTCCAAAAGCTTTGCTCCGTCCATTCCGGGCATGCGCATGTCGGTGATGACAACATCGAAGGGGTTTTGGGCCATGAGATCGAGGGCTTCTGTGCCGCTTGGAGCGAAGGCCATCTCCCACACCCCTCTCATGGAGTGGAGCATCCTTCTGAAGCCCTCCAGGACATTGGGCTCGTCATCGACGAAGAGGATTCTCGGCTTTTTATGTGGCTCCTCCATTTTCAGCCCCTTTCCTGAATGGCAACCTAATGAAGAAAGTGGTTCCCTCGCCCACTTTGCTCTCGAAGAAAATCATCCCCCCGAGCTTCTTCACCACTACGTTGTAACAAATGGCAAGACCCTGGCCTGTTCCCCTGCCCACCTCCTTTGTCGTGAAAAATGGATCGAACACCTTGGAGCGAATTTCCTCCGGGATCCCGCAGCCCGTATCCTCGACCTTCACTTCCACCCACGGTCCATTGGTCCTCGTGGAGATGGTGATGGTTCCTTTTCCATTGGAGCCGTCTCCAACCTTTTCCGCGATGGCATGGGCGGCATTGACTATTATGTTCAAGAACACCTGGTTGAGCTCTGCGGGATCGCAATTGACCATGGGCAAATCGGGCTCTAGATTCATCACGACCTCAGAGACATATTTCCACTCGTTCTTCGAGACTGTTACAGTGCTCTCGAGAGCCCTATTTATGTCCACTGGCATCTGTTCCCTTTTCCCAGGGTGGGAGAACTCCTTCATCGCCCTCACTATCTTTGCCACCCTCTCGACCCCTTCCATGGTCTGATCCACTGCCCTGGGAACCTCGGCCTCGAGAAACTCGAGATCCGTTTCTCGTGTGAGAGAAAGGGCCCTCTCGCGGGCTTCCGCAGGAGTGAGATGCCCACAGTTGAGCCCCTCGAACATTCCGAGGAATCTTTCCACAAGCTCGACCATTTGCTGGAACGCATCCTTCAAGAATTTCACATTGTCTCCCACGTACTGAATCGGTGTATTTATCTCATGGGCTATTCCGGCTGCAAGCTGTCCTATAGCTTCCAGCTTCTGAGCCTGTGCGAGCTGTCTTTCCAGGAGCCTTCGTTCAGTGATGTCAGCCCCGAGTATGAGAACCCCTTCCAGTTTTCCGGATGATCCCACTACGGGACTGAAAGTGAGCCCCAAGAGGCCTTCCTTTCCGTTTGTCGTGGTGAACCGCACATCTTCGAGCCTCTCGGTCCCGGCCGTCCTAAGGCACCTCTCCATGGCCTCAACAACCCTTTCCTTTTCCCAGAGAATGGCAAGTTTATCGAGAGGCCTGCCCATTGCTTTTTCCCTAGGAATCCCCAAGGTGGATTCCGCATGATGATTCCATTCGGTGATCTTTCCTCCTGAGTCGAGCCGAATGATCAAAGATGATATGGCTCCAATGAGTAGTTCCTTCTCGTCATGGGCTCGCCTCAGCTCTTCCTCCATACGTTTTCTCTCGGTTATGTCCTGAACCGTGCACCTTATCCCCTCGATCCTGCCCTCGTCATCCAGGATGAGACGGTCTTGGATCAGCCCTACGAGCACCGTGCCATCCTTTCGCCTGTAGTATCTTTCTATGGCCTTGGCCGGTGGGAGGGCTCCGGCCAATTTCGCGAGTATCTGGGACCTGCCCGGCTCAGGATTCGTGAAGAATTCCCAAACGTAGTGGCCCAAGATTTCATCCCTGGAGTAACCCAGCATTTCCGTTTGGGTGCGGTTCACATTGTAAATCCGTCCAAACCTGTCATACTCGAAATAGCCCACGGGCGCTTGGTCAAAGAGCTCCAAATACTTTCTCTGGCTTTCTTGGAGGGCTTCCTCGACCAATTTTTTCTGCGTTATGTCCTGAATGCTTCCCTCGAAGCAGATGATTCTTCCGCGCTCGTCCCTTACCACCCTGGTATTGTCCTCGACCCATATGATGGAACCATCTCTTTTCCTGAGCCGCTTCTGGAATCCCTTTACTACCCCAGTTTTCTCCAACTGTGCCTTCCACCTGACCCTATCCAAGGGATCCGCATAAAGACTTGCAGCATTGGAGGCTAGGAGTTGCGGACGGCTTTCGAAGCCGAGCATTTCTACAAGTGCGCGATTGGCATCGAGGATTCTCCCTTAAGGAGTGGTCCTGAAAAGGCCCAAAGGCACGCGGTCGAAAAGGCTCCTGTAGCGGGCCTCACTCTCCCTGAGGGCGAGTTGTGCTGCTTCGAGCTCGCGCAAAGCCTTCTTGAGGGATCCGGTCCTCTCCTCCACCAATGTTTCGAGGCTGGTCCTGTAGCGCAAGTTGTCAATTTCCAGACGCTTTCTATCCAGGGCGAAAGCCGAATTTATGAGAATGGAATCCGGGCTAAAGGGCTTCGTGACGTACCCATACACTCCGGTTTCGAGGGCGAGGTGTGCGAGCTCGAGATCGGAAACCACCGAGACTATCAAAACCGCTACCTCGGGTTGGTTTTCGAGTATCCACTTAGCGAGCTCCAGTCCCGATTCGCCGGGCATCTTGAGGTCGCAAAGGGCCGCCTGGAATCTATCTCTCGAGATGAGCTCCTTGGCCTCGGAAGCAGAAGAACAGCACACAGGATCGTAGCCGGCCCTCTCCAAGATCCGCCTGAGAAGAACCCTCACAGAATGCTCGTCATCTACAACCAAGACCTTGGGCTTGGACGGAGGAGAAAGCATAGAGAATTGGGGCTTTGCCCAAGGATGGCCTGATGTGCTTGTGGCGGGGGCTTCCAGGTGCTCCATCTAGCTCACCCCCGGAAGTATGGCTCGGGGTTAGTTCGCTTTTAGCATCCCAATAGATTTATCGGAAAATATAGGCAAAACTTTAGCCCTTCTCGGTCGAGGTCCCCGGAGCGCTATTGGTCCACCTCAGATTGGCCTGAAAAGGCCATCTCCTCCCTAGGCGCAGGCGGGGAGAGGATCCCTGAGACAAAACACCCCCTCGCGTTCTCCCCGGAGCTTGTCCCCCAAGCCCGTTTTTACCCTGGCCCGTGAAGGGGGCCCCGTCCGCCTGCATCATCGGAATCGAATTCACCGATGCATCTATCCTCTTTGCCTCTCGGCTATCTTCAACGCATCCGGCGGGAATGAAATGCCTCGGCTTGAGTCCGGCCTTGCCAGGCGGACGCACAGAGTGCGTCCCTCCGACAAAACGGCCGTTCGCGTCATCTCGGGCCTTTTCCCAGCAAGGCCATCTCACCCTGGTTAGCCCACCCCCCGGAGGGGCGGGCTCCGCACGCCCGTAAGGAAGGCATCACGCAAACCACAACGTTGCCACGTTTTGGCCACGGGCCCTCCGCCGACCCTGGGGTCGCGATGACACGCCCCGGTTTGCGGCCGGCCCGTATTTGCGGACGCGCAGGGCGCGTCCCTCCGAGAAAACCGCCTTCCGCGTTATCCCAGGGTTTTCCCAGCTAGGCCATCTTGCCCTGGATGGCCCTCCCCGCGGAGGGGCGGGCTCTGCACGCCCGGAAGGAAGGCACGGGCTTGACCGTGGCTTATCCCCGCTGGGCCGCCGCCCCTTCGCCTACTCATCGGGTCGGAATGAAATGCCTCGGCATCCGTACAGCCTTGCCACGCGGACGCACAGAGTGCGTCCCTCCGAGAAAACCACCTCCGCGTAATCTGCGGGTTTCCCCCGTTAGGCCATGCGTCCTGGGCTCGCCTCCCGCGGAGGGGCGGGCTCCGCACGCCCACAATGAGGGAATTGGCTTCGCCCGGGCATGTCCACCCTGGGCCCTCGGTTCTTCGATCACCCCCGGCGATCATGACACGCCTCGG
>JAPWUY010000208.1 GCA_028275295.1 Thermodesulfobacteriota bacterium
TAGGCCAGTGCTTTGGACTCCACGCTCTGCTCCTCGAGGATGTGGTAGATACGAATCAAAGGCCCAAGCTGGAGGACTATGGGACCCACACTTACGTCGTCCTCAGAAACCTCAAATACGATAGACCAAAAGGATTGGTCATCTCCGAACAGGTAAGCCTCGCTATCTCGAGCGGCCTCGTTCTCTCGTTTCAGGAGGGCGCTGAGGATCTTTTTTCCCAGGTGAGGGAGAGGCTCCTTGCTGGAAAGGGGAAAATCCGGCAGATGGGTCCCGACTACCTCCTTTACTGCCTCATCGACAATATCGTGGATAACTATTTCCCCCTCCTGGAACACATGGGCGAGGAATTGGAGGAGCTTGAGGAGGCGATACTCTCAAGCCCAGCACCCCAATCCGTGAGTCAGGTCCACAGACTGAGAAGGGAGATGCTCACTGTGAGGAAGGCCCTCTTCCCCCTCAGGGAGGTCCTGGGAGGGCTCGTCAGGGGGGAATCGGCACATGTGGGCGAGGCCGTAAGGCCCTTTCTCAGGGACGTGTACGATCATACCGTGGAGGTGATGGACACCCTCGAAACTTACAGGGACATGGCTGCTGCCATGATAGATGTGTACCTCTCCAGCGTCAACAACAGGCTGAACGAGATAATGAAGTTCCTCACGATGATCTCCACCATCTTCATCCCCCTCACCTTCATTGCGGGGATATACGGGATGAATTTCGAGTTCATGCCAGAGCTCAAGTGGCAGTGGGGATATCCCGCAGCCCTGGGATTGATGGCTGCGATCTCTGGTTTCATGTTGTGGTATTTCAAGAGGAAAGGATGGCTCTGAAAGGAGAAGGACTTCTCGAGGAGGCGTGTTCCATGGGTCGGGGGCAAAGAGCAGGGTCGGATGCGGTGCTGAGGGTCGACTCCAGAAGACATTATCGCTCAATAGTTAGGGGCGAGGGCATATACCTCTACGATAGCGAGGGGAACCGTTACATCGATGCCTCTGGAGGTCCCATCCTGTGCAATTTGGGCCATGGCATAGCCGAGATGGCCGAGGCCTTGGCTGAGCAGGCCAAGAAGATAGCCTTCGTCTATCGAAGCGATTTCACGACCCCTGCCCTCGAAGAGGCGGCACGCAAGATATGCGAGCTCACTGGTTTTGCCATGAAGAAGGTCTTTCTCGTAAGTGGTGGCTCTGAGGCCAATGAGATAGCCGTGAAGATAGCGAGGCGTTTCCACTTAGAGAGGGGGGAAGGGAGCAAGTACAAGGTCATATCGAGATGGTTGAGCTACCACGGGATGACGCAGGGGGCCTTGGCTTGGAGTGGAATGCCCACAAGAAGAAGGGACTATGTGCCAATGCTGAAGGACGACGCACACATCCCTCCAGCCTATTGCTACAGGTGCTGGTTCGGCCTGGAGCCATCGAGGTGCGATCTTCAATGTGCGAGGGCACTCGAGCACGAGATCCTGTGCCAGGGGCCAGAGAACGTAGCTGCCTTCATAGCAGAGCCGATTTCGGGGATGTCCCTCTGCGGCGCTCATCCCAGGGCTGATTACTTCAGATTGGTCAGGGAGATCTGTGACGAGCACGGGGTGCTCCTCGTATTGGACGAGGTGATGACAGGATTCGGTCGCACGGGAAAGTGGTTCGCATATGAGCACTTTGGCATCATTCCAGACATCCTGACCCTGGGGAAGGGCCTTGGGGGAGGATACTTCCCGGTGGGGGCAGTGGCCATCTCCGAGAAGGTCGCGAAGGCCATAGAGGATGGAACTGGAATATTCTCTCCTGGATATTCCTGGGCTGGGAATCCTCTCGGGGCAGCAGTGATATCGAGGGCCATAGACTACCTCAAGGAAAAGGGGCTCGTGGAAAGGGCCCAAAAGATGGGGCGATATCTCGGGGCGAGGCTGAAGGAGGAGCTCTCCCCCCATCCCACTGTTGGAGATATCAGGGGGCTTGGCCTCATGTGGGGGGTGGAATTCGTCAAGGACAAGGTCACGAAGGAGCCCCTGGATCCCAAGCTGAAATTTCACCAGAGGGTGGCCCACAGGGCCCTGGATATGGGATTGTTCATAGAATCCTCTGGAGGATGCGAAAGGGGAAAGGCAGGGGACATGGTCATGTTCGGCCCCCCCTTCATCGTTACCGAGGATGAGATAGACCAGATGATCGAGCTCTTCGAGAGGGCCCTCACCCACGAAGAAGAGATGTTGACGGCCCAGGAAGGCCCCTGATCCCTCAGGGGATCCCTGTTGACCCGAAGCCCTTTTTGGTTTATATTCCGCCCCATGTGAATCTGTATACATTGTTCCATTGACCGGGGATTGCCCTTTGGCTTCTCGGAAAAGGGGTGAAGGATCCTTCCTGTAATGGCCGGGGGAAG
This sequence comes from Thermodesulfobacteriota bacterium, assembly GCA_028275295.1. Taxonomy (GTDB): domain Bacteria; phylum Desulfobacterota; class Desulfocorpusculales; order Desulfocorpusculum; family Desulfocorpusculum; genus JAPWUY01. The sequence continues at coordinate 2,380 of JAPWUY010000208.1, forward strand.
GGGGGCCTAAGGTCTCCAATATCGACTGCGAGGAGGTAGAGAAGGATGAAGGCACTTGTTGTGGGAGGTGCGGGTGGAATGGGTCAAGCTGTGGCCCGAAACCTCATAAAGCAAGATGAGTTCCAGAGGGTGATCCTGGGAGACATCCAGCCCGATCCCCACAGGCTCCACGAGAAATTGAGGGAGAGCGAGAAAGTCGTTCTCACAAAGCTCGATGTCATGGATCACCAGGGGCTCGTTCAGGCAATGAAGGAAGTGGATGTGGTGGTGCACTGTGCCGGGCCCTTTTACAGGACGGCGATCCCAGTTGCCAGGGCAGCGGTGGAAGCTCGGGTGAACTACATAGACATATGTGACGATTACGAGGCGGCAGCGCTCCTCTACGAGTCGGAGATAGATTCCGCTGCTAGGAAGGCCGGCATAGCCGTGCTCACGGGGATGGGATCCGATCCGGGGACCAATAACCTAATTGCCAAGTACTATGCCGACAGATTGGATCGAGTGGAGGAGATCGAGCTCTACTGGGTGGTGAGCATAGCGGACATAGAGCACGGTGCTGCCTGGGACCACAGCCTTCATATGGTCACGGGCATGGTCCCGCAGTTCATAGATGGGAGGTTGGAGCAAGTCGAGGGGGGTACAGGGGATGAGGTGGTGACCTTTCTCGAGCCTCTAGGCGATTGCCTCGTAAGCTATGTGGGCCACCCTCAGCCCTTCACCATGCCCAGGTACATAGAGGGTGTGAAGAAGGTGATCGTCAAGGGGGCGCTCGTTCCCACTTGGGTCCACAAGTTGATAAAGGAGCAAAAGGAAACCGGCTTTCTCAGCAAGGAGCCCGTTGAGGTGAAGGGGAAGCAGGTGATTCCATACGATCTCACGCTGGAGCTCTGGAGGAGAATCCCAGAAGGCAGAGACAGAGGTCCCACGGCCTCCGGGATGAAGGTGGTGGTAAAAGGGGAGAGAGGAGGAAAGAGCGTCTCCTATACTGCCGACATAGTGGGCAGGACAGCAGCCGGCACTGGTCTTCCAGCTGCAATAGCTGCCTGGATGTTCTGCACGGGAGAGGTGAGGGCAACCGGTGTCCTTGCCCCCGAAGGATGCATCGATGCTGAGAAGTTCCTCAGGGAGTTCGTGAGAAGAGGGGCTAGAATCCACGAGACCGAGGTGACTCGGTCGCTCCTCTCTCTCTGAGCCTGTGAGGGGAAAAGGAGGTCCTTGGAATGGGAGAGGCCGAAAAACTCAATCTCAGGAGGAGCTTGGATCTTTTCGAGGAGGCAAAGGGTCTCATCCCCGGAGGGGTCCTAGGCGCGAGGAAACCGAGCGACTTCATAGAGGGGGAATATCCCATCTTCCTGGAACATGGAAAGGGTGGGAGAGTCACCGATGTGGACGGAAACGAGTACATAGATTTCCTCTGTGGCTACGGTCCCATAATCCTGGGATACAGGGAGGAGGAGGTAGACAGCGCTGTGATTCGGCAGATAAGGGAAAAGGGATTCTGCTTCTCCCTCACCCAGAGATACCAAAACGAGCTGGCCAGGAAGCTCAACTCCCTCATCCCGTGCTCCCAATTGAGCATCTTTCTCAAGACCGGATCCGATGCAACAACAGCGAGCATCAGGATAGCCAGGGCGTATACAGGCAGGGTGAAGGTGATCAGATGCGGCTACCATGGATGGCACGATTGGTGTGTGGAGATGAAAGGTGGGATTCCAAAGAAACTCTATGAGGACGTCTTCGAGTTCCGTTACAACGATCTCGACCAGCTCGAGGACCTCATGAGGGAACATGGCCACGACACAGCGGCCATAATCATGACCCCATTCGGCCATCCCCTCCACCAGAAGATGGAGGAACCGAAACCCGGTTTTCTTCAAGGAGTGAAGGACCTGGCAGAGAGGTACGGGGCAGTGCTCATATTCGACGAGATAAGGACAGGTTTCAGGCTGTCGCTGGGAGGCGCACAGAAGCTCTATGGAGTGACCCCTCACCTGGCTGTATTCGGGAAGGCAATGGCCAATGGTTACGCGATAAGTGTGGTCACTGGCCTCAAGGATGTGATGATGGCAGCGGCCGAAAAGCTCTTCATCTCGTCGACCTTCTTCCCCAACAGCGATGGATTCATAGCAGCTCTCAAGACCATAGAGATACTGGAGAGGGACAAGGTCCTGGAGCAAATCTGGGAAAAAGGAGAGAGGTTCCTGGAGAGGATTAGGGCCATACTGGAGAGATACCCCGTGGGGGCGGAGCTATCTGGAGTGGCCCCCATGTTCTTCATCACCTTTGCCAGGGACGAGGCGGGAAGCCACAGGGCCAAGAGGAACGTTTTCTACACTCAGCTCATAAGGAGGGGGGTC
>JAPWUY010000209.1 GCA_028275295.1 Thermodesulfobacteriota bacterium
ACCATATGTAACATGGGAGTTGACATTGGAGCAACTGCAGCTGTCTTTCCATCGGACGAGGTCACCAGGGCCTATCTGGCTCTTCAAGGTCGAGAGAAGGACTGGGTACCTCTGGCTCCGGACCCCGATGCCACATACGATGAGGTCACGGAGATAGACCTGGGAGAGATAGAGCCCCTGGTGGCTTGTCCCCATTCCATGGACAATGTGTTCCCCGCATCCCAGCTATCCCACGTGGAGATCTCGCAGGTAATAGTTGGTTCGTCCACCAATGGGTCCTATCGGGACATAATGATGGCTGCCATGATCCTCAAAGGAAGGAACGTCCACCCACATTTGAGCTTTGACGTGAACCCAGGAAGCAGACAGGTCCTCGAGAACGTCACCCTCATGGGAGGGTTGCTCCATCTTGTGCACGCGGGTGCGAGGGTACACCAACCTGGGTGTCTCGGGTGCATAGGCATGGGCCAGGTCCCACCCACAGGAAGCAACTCCCTTCGAACCATGCCCAGGAACTTTCCGGGCAGGAGTGGTCTCAAGGACGATAGGGTGTATCTCTGTTCCCCGGAGACGGCCGCTGTATCCGGCCTGTTCGGCCGCATAGTGGACCCGAGGGAGATGGGCGAATGTCCCGAAGTACCTTACCCCGAGAGGTTCTCATGGAGCCCCCAATGGTTCGTTTATCCAGCGCCTTCTCCGGAGGAAGTGGAGATAATTAGGGGGCCCAACATCCAGCCATTTCCGACCTTTCCTCCCCTGGAAGAGGATATAGAGGGAGAGGTGCTCCTGGTGTTAGGGGACAATATCTCCACGGACCATATACTTCCAGGCGGCAATCGGGTCCTTCCCCTGAGGAGCAACATTCCGGCAATAAGCAAGTTCGTCTTCGATATGGTAGACGAGACTTTCCCCCAGAGGGCTCAGGAGGCAAGGTGCGGAATCATAGTGGCCGGGGAGAATTACGGCCAAGGTTCATCGAGGGAACATGCGGCACTGGCTCCTCGCTACTTGGGGGTGAGAGCAAAGATAGCGAAAAGCTTCGCTAGGATCCACAAGGCCAACCTCATAAACTATGGCATCGTGCCGCTGGAATTCGCGAACCCAGAGGAGCACGCTCTTTTCCGTAGGGGGCAGAGAATAAGGATCCCCGGCATTAGAAGTGCCGTCCTCAGTGGGGCCGAGCGGGTAAAGGCCTTTTTGGGGGACAGGGAGATCATCCTCAAGCTTCAGCTCACCCCTAGGGAAAGGGAGATCGTGGGGGCCGGGGGGGCCTTCAACTGGGCCAGAGGAGGGTAGGCGTTTTTGGGCCAAGTACCCGGCGGCTAGGCGCCCGCGGGGGAGCACACTGAGGTAACTCGGTCCGGTGTGCCAGATGGTTTCCCAACACCCCCAGAGATTTCCTACCGAAACTTGACATGGGCATGATCCCATGCTAGGTTTGTCGCGTCTGCTATCCCAAGCAACTCGGGTCAAAGTGCCGAAGGGCTAATAACCAAAAAAGGGGAGGTGTCCTATGAGGAAAGGGATTGGTCTTGTGGCTTCATTGACATTGGTCTTGGGAGTCGTGGTTGGGGCTCAGGCTGCGGATGTGAAGCTCATCCTGGCCACAGGTGGCACGGCCGGGACTTACTACCCCTTCGGGGGAGCCATGGCCAAGATCTGGAACTCCAAGATACCCGGGATGAATGTTACGGCCCAGACAACGGGTGCATCTGCAGAGAACATCCGGCTCATAAACAGAAAAGAGGCGGAGCTGGCTTTGGTCCAAAGTGATATCCTGGACTTCGCGTACCAGGGCAAGGAGACTTTCAAGGAGAAGATCACATCGGTGAGCGCCATAGCGGTCCTTTATCCGGAAATAATCCAGATCGTGGTCAGGGCGGAGAGCCCAATCAAGTCTTTTGCCGATCTCAAGGGTATGAAAGTGGGTGTTGGAGCGCCGGGGAGTGGGACCGAGGCCAATTTTCGCCAGCTCTTGGATGTCTACGGGATGAAAAAGGAAGACGTCAAGGGGCAGTTCCTCTCCTTCGCTGAGAGCGCAGACCAGTTCAAGGACAAGCACATAGACGCCTTCATAGTGACCGCGGGGATTCCCAATTCTGCCATCATGGACATAAGCACACAGCACTCCATCCGGCTCCTGAACCTCCCTCCAGACATCATCTCAAAGCTCACCCAGAAGTATCCTTTTCTTTCCCCGGCCAAGGTGCCGGCCAACACTTACAAGGGCCAAACAGAGGATGTGAACACAGTGGCGGTCAATGCAGTGCTCGTGGCCAGCAACGAGCTCAAGGAGGATGTGGTCTACAGTCTCACCAAGGCTCTCTTCGAGAACCAAGCAGAGCTGGCATCGGCCCATGCCAAGGGGAAAGAGCTGAGCCTCGAGACAGCTGTCAAGGGGGTCTCCATCCCATTCCACCCGGGGGCTGTCAAGTACTACAAGGAGAAGGGTTTGATGAAGTGAGGAGGCTGCCTCCGCCAGGGCCCATTTTAGCACTTTTGGGCCCTGGCAACTTCTCGAGCGGGGGCCATGTACGGGTAGCTACATGCGCTCTTCTCTTATTGGTCTTTTCGGGGGCGGCCCTCTTGGCCCCCATGTTCAGGACTCTGGATGTAGGCGACCCTGAAGGTGGCAGGCCATTTTTTCGAGCCCCGATGTGGGGAGAGGAGGAGTTTGAGATCTGTTTCATCCATTCGGTGAACCAAAGGCCCGTATGTGACAGGCTCCGAGTAGAGGAAGATCACCTTCTGATCCTCGGTTCCCGCTTCGACTCCTTCGGGGCTGGAATGCCCGATGGCTCGACCGGCGAAGGGGTGCTCCGGCGACTCTCCAATGGCTGGCTAGAATGGAAGGTCCACAGGCCTGTGTCCCAAGTGATCCTCAGGGTTGGTCGCACGGCCCAACACAGGCTTGTAGTCAAGGGCAAAGAGATACCTCTGAGCCAACTGGCAAGGCCTGGACAGGCCTTGAGTTTGAGACCAGGCCGAGCCTGCCTGTGGGAGATCATATGGCAGTTGGGGGCAGGGAGTGAGAGGGGAAAAGGAGAGGGCGACCAAGGAACGGAGCAGTGATGTTCCTTCTCGGCAGGAAGCCGAGACCATTTCTCAGGAGGAGCTGGAAAAGATCCTTCAGAGGGTGGATCGGGAGGCCTCCACCCGCAAGCTGTGGGGGATCCAACGGTGGATAGTTTACGTCATAGGGGTGGGCTGGTCTGTCTTTCAGGTATACACAGGGGCCTTCGGTTTACTGCCTGCCCAACTCCAGCGTTCCATCCACTTGGCCTTTGCCTTTGCTCTGGCCTACCTCCTCTATCCGCCGAGGCGATCCAAGGGGTCTGGTAAACTTTTGTGGCATGACTGGGTAATAGCAGCCTTCGCGGTTTACGTCGGCCTTTACATGGCGATCAACTACACCCGCATCATGGAGGCGGGGGGAGATTATACAGCCACGGACTACATCTTTGCTGGGCTGGGGATACTGTTCACCTTGGAGGCAGCCAGGAGAGTGGTGGGGCTTCCCATCACCATCATAGCCTCGTGTTTCCTGATCTACGCGTATTTTGGGCCCTATTTCCCGGGCTTTCTGGCCCATAGGGGCTACTCCCTCCAGCGAATAGCCTCTCACATGTACCTCACTACTGAGGGGATCCTGGGAATTCCTCTGGGGGTGGCGGCTACCTTCATCTACGTATTCGTGCTCTTCGGCTCTTTTAGGGAAAAGACAGGACTGGGACAGCTATTCATAGACATTTCCAACGCGGTTGCCGGGTGGGCCTCTGGGGGACCGGCGAAGATGGCAGTTGTGACAAGCGCCCTGGAAGGAACCGTCTCCGGAAGCTCCGTGGCCAATACGGTTGAATCGGGAAGCCTCACTATCCCAATGATGAAAAAACTGGGCTACAGGCCCGAGTTCGCTGCAGCAGTGGAAGCCTCCTCTTCGACTGGCGGCCAGATAATGCCCCCTATCATGGGTGCGGCAGCCTTCATAATGGCGGAGTTTCTCAATATGCCTTATCTGGACATAGCCAAGGCTGCGGCGATCCCGGCCTGTCTGTACTTCTTCGGGGTCTTCATGGAGGTGCATTTCGAGGCCAAGAGATGCAATCTCAAGGGCCTGAGCCGGGATGAACTTCCCAAGTTCGGACAGGTGATGAGGGAAAGGGGACACCTGTTTTTCCCCCTCGTAGCCATCATCACCTTTCTCTCAGCGGGCTTCACGCCCCTTTACGCCGCACTGATGGGGCTTGCGGTCTGCGTCCTGGCGGGAGCCTTGAGAAAATCCACTCGCATGAGCCTGAGGGAGATAGCGGACGCCTTCGAGCTTGGGGCCAGAAACGCAGTGGGGGTCGCCCTGGCCTGCGCCTCGGCGGGGATCATCATAGGGGTTGTGACCCTCACAGGTTTGGGGCTAAAGCTGGCAAATGGGCTAGTGGAGTTGGCAGGAGGGAATCTCCTTTTCACCCTGTTTTTCACCATGATCACTTCCCTCATCCTGGGCATGGGCGCCCCCACTACGGCCAATTACATCATCACCTCGACTATCGCAGCTCCTGCCCTGATACTGCTGGGTGTGCACCCCCTGGCAGCTCACATGTTCGTTTTCTATTTCGGGATCGTTGCCGATATCACCCCGCCCGTGGCCCTCGCGGCTTACGCCGGAGCTGGAATCGCCAAATCGGACCCGCTCAAGACCGGCATCACAGCTACCAAGCTAGCCATAGGGGCATTC
>JAPWUY010000211.1 GCA_028275295.1 Thermodesulfobacteriota bacterium
GCTGCATGATGGTTATGGCCAGGAATATCATCATGACGCTTCCATAGGATCTGCCGACATCTGTGGGAAGTCCTATGGCCCCCAAGAACTTCGCCACTCCAGCTGCGAATACCCCTCCTGGCCCCTTTGCTATGGCCTCTGCATATTCTGAGGGTGCAGCGTAGAGGGTCCCGGCTATGATCAGGGCGAAAATTGCCAGCACCATCTCAACGAACATCACTCCCCCGCCTACAGGGAGAGCGTCCCTCTCGTTCTCCAACTGCCTTGCGGTGCCGGAGCTGGACACCAAACTGTGCCATCCTGATATGGCTCCACAGGCCACTGTGACGAACATGATTGGCCAGATGGGCCCGATCTTTATGATGAAAGACGAGTAGGCTGGCAATGTGAAGCTAGGATGCAAGATCACGACTCCTATGAGGCCGAAGAAGAGCCCCAGAAAGACTATGTAGGCAGCCACGTAGTTGATGGGGAGAGCGAATCGCCAAATGGGCAGAACTGCAGCGAAGTAGCAGAAGACGAAGGCAGCTATTGCCCAGAGCCACCTGCTATTGGCCAGGTCCGGGCCTATTATCTTATCCGAGGGAGCCACACTCCCCACCCATATCCCTATGAGAGCCAAGACCACCGTGACCACTGTCGTGAGGATGATGTCTGTTCTCCATCTGTAGATCATCTGGCCAGCCAGCAGGCCCGCGGCCGTGAGGAAGAGCCAAGCCATGGGGGAACCCTTGAGGCCTATGGCTGTGCTCACAACCACGTTGCCGAAGGCTCCAGCTATGAGAAGGAGATAGAAATAGATAAAGGCGAGGAGAATGAGTCTCGCCCTCGGAGAAATGAGCTTGTGGCTCAAGCCTCCCATGGACGCCCCTTCCTTGCGCATTGCGACCATGGCACTGGCATAATCCTGCACCCATCCGATAAACAGTGTTCCCAAAAGGATCCATACGAGAGCCGGGAGCCAGCCCCACTGAAGGGCTATGATGGGACCCAGTATTGGACCTGCGCCTGCAATGGACTTGAATTGGTATCCGAACAATATGTTGCGGCTGGTTGGCATGAACTCGACCCCATCCATATACATCTTGGCTGGAGTGGCCCTCTTGGGATCCGATTGGATCACCCTCCTGTCTATCCTCAACGCGTAGAGACGATAGCCAAAATAAGCTACCAGAAGCCCCAGGACTAGAACCACGACCGAATTCATAGCCACACCTCCCTCTCTTTATTGGGGGCCTTCCAAGAGGCCCGCAGTGCGCAAGGCCCCTTCCTCGAGGCCTGGCCCTTGTGGGTCGAGGTGATACCATTTACGGTCTTTTGCCAAACGAGGAGCCATCTTCGAGCACTTTCAAGGGGAAAGCCTTCCACGCCGGGTCTGTACAGGGGCTCTGCGTTCTCGCTCATCAAGGGAAGCGAAGAAATTTTTCGACGAGAAGAAGGGGACAATTCCATTTTTCCCCAATTTACACCCATTTGGGATCAGGGGCGAATATACACCTGCTTCGAGGAAAGTGCAATAGCTTTTTTCACCTATCTCCTCAAGAATCCTCTGGGCTCCAATGAGATGTGCGCCTCCTTGGGGGTTGAATCTGCTTTCCTCCCAGAACCCGTGAACTGAGTCCTTGACTAGAGCCCCTCGAGAGGGCTTAATGGAGACTTGGAAAAGGCCTCGGAGAGGGAGATGGATGAAGTACGTGCTCTTCGATGTGGATCATACCCTCGTGGATGTCAAGGGGGCTGGAGCGAGGGCCCTTTCCTGGGCCTTGAAAGAGATCTTTGGTAATGGAGAGGTTGTGGGAGAGCTCGATCTAGCAGGCAAGACGGATCTACAGATCGTGAAAGAGGCCTTGAGCAAGATGGGGGTGGAATCGTCCCATGGAATCGTAGAGAAGATATGCGAGGAGTATACGAGGAGGCTCAAACTGGAGATGGAGACCCATGGAGGGGAGGTTCTCCCAGGAGTGAGGGAGCTTCTCAAATTGCTCCATGAGACCTCGGGGATCTATCTGGGACTTCTCACTGGAAATCTCGAAGAAGGAGCTCGCCTGAAGCTCGAGCCATTTGGCCTGAATGGTTTTTTCCGGGTAGGCGCCTTCGGAGGAGATCATGAGGACAGGGACCAACTCCTTCCCATAGCGATCGAGAGGTTGGAAGGGCTAGAGGGCATTCGCCCAGGCTATGATGAGTGCATAGTGGTGGGGGACACTCCTCGGGATGTGAGGTGCGCCAAGGTCCATGGTGCCCTTGCCATAGGGGTTGCAACGGGCCGGTTCTCCATGGATACGTTGGCGAAGGCGGGGACAGATCTGGTCCTCCCCGACCTGAGGCAAACAGGCATGATACTCGAGTGGATAAAGGAAATTCCAAGGACTGGTCCCTTGCGGGAGCTTGGATAAGGTTATTGCGCCACGTGGAATCCCAGTCCGAGGGGAAAGAGGAGGGAAAAGTGCTGAGCCGAGAGAAGCCAGATTACATCTTGAATTACATGGAAAGGACAAAGCGTTCCAGGCAGCTTTACGAGAGGGCTTGCAAGGTCATGCCAGGTGGCGTGAGCCACAGGTACCGGTTCATAGCGCCTCATCCTTTTTTCATAGAGGCTGCAGAAGGATCCCGTATAAGGGATGTGGACGGCAACGAGTACATAGACCTCTGGATGGGCCACTTCGCACTGATTCTGGGGCACAGGTCCTCCGTGGCCCAGGAGGCATTGGAAGAGGCCTCGAGGGTGGGCACCCACTGGGGGATAGTTCACGAATACCAGGTCAGATTTGCAGAGCTCCTACAAGAATTAGTTCCGTGCGCCGAGAAGGTGATATTCGGTGTCTCGGGGACAGAGGCCACCATGTATGCGGTGAGGCTCGCAAGGGGTTTCACCAGGAAGAGCACCATTCTCAAGATCCAAGGGGGATGGCACGGAGCCAATAGCGAGCTCATATGGGCGGTCAAGCCGCCCTATGAAAGGCCAGAGACCCTGGGACTCCCCCCAGGCATGGATCGATATGTGAAGGCCATTCCATTCAACTACGTCGAGGAGACCTTGAGAGTGATACACGAGGTACAGGATGACCTGGCCGGGATAATAGTGGAACCCGTTGTGGGGGCAGGGGGTTTCCTGCCGGCTGAAAGGGAATACCTTTCCATGCTCAGGGAGGAGACCAAGAGATTGGGGGCAGTTCTCATCTTCGACGAGATAATAACGGGATTTCGTCTCTCTCTCGGCGGGGCTCAGGAGGCCTACGGAATAGTTCCGGATATAGCCACCCTGGGCAAGGTGGTGGGAGGCGGTATGAACCTGGGAGTGATAGCTGGAAGAGAGGAGATTATGGCCCTGTGCGATCCCACTGTCCCCAGGGAAAAGGGCGAGGGAGTGGTCGTGGGGGGCGGGACCTTCTCCTGTTCTCCCATGAGCATGATAGTGGGATACAGGGTCGTGGAGTACCTCAGGGAGAGGAGCCAGGAGATATATCCAGAGTTGGAGAGAAAGGGGAGGGTGCTCAGGGAGGGTATGGTGAGGGCCCTCACGAGCCATGGGATACTGGCGAGGTCAACCGGGATGGGCTCCCTCTGCGGTCTTTACTTCCCCAAAGACGAGTCTGTAAAAGTCAAAAGCCCTGGGGACATCCAGTCATTGACGGATGTGGCCTTATTGGATCATGAATTCCGCCTCAGGATGATGAATCACGGAGTCTTCATAATGCATGGAGGTGGTGCCCTGTCCACTGCTCACACTGACAAGGACATCGAGACCATAATAGAGGCCACGGAGGATGTGGCCAAGGAAATTAGAGCCTCCCGCTGATCCAGGCCATCTTCTCCTGTGCGGGGAACTCTCCCTCAGGATGGCGTCTCCAAGAGAGGGTTCATTTGAGGCCCGAGCCTGTAAGCCTCACAAGGGCCTCCATGTATTTCTCCCTCGTCTTCTCTACCACCTCTCGGGGTAGGGGTGGAGGAGGGGGGGTGTGGTCCCATCCGGTTGAATCCAGGTAATCCCTCAAATATTGCTTGTCGAAGCTCGGCTGGGGGCCACCTGGTCTGTAGCCATCCATTGGCCAGAACCGGGATGAGTCAGGTGTGAAAATCTCATCTATGAGGATGAGCTCATCTCCCAAAAGTCCGAACTCGAACTTGGTATCAGCGATTATTATTCCTTTGGGCTCCGCCATCCTGCTTCCCATCTCGTAGAGGGCAAGACTCAGATCCCTGAGCCTCCTCGCCATATCCGCACCGAGCAAATCCTCCATCTCCCGGAAGGTGATGTTCTCGTCATGTTTTCCCCCCTGAGCCTTTGTGGAGGGGGTGAATAGTGGCTCTGGTAGCCTCTGGGATTCCAATAACCCGTGGGGCAGACTCTGGCCACAAACCTCTCCGGTCCTGGAGTAATCTTTCCAAGCCGAACCCGAAAGGTAGCCCCTCACTATGCACTCCACGGGAAGAGGCTTCGCCTTCCTGACCCACATGGCCCTGCCTTGGAGCTGTTCCCTATAGGGGTGACATTCCGGGGGAAATTCTTCCACATCAGTGGATATCAGATGATTGGGCACTATGGAGCTCGTCTCCTTGAACCAGAAGGCCGAAATCTGTGTGAGTATCTTTCCCTTGTCGGGGATGGGCTCCTTCATCACCACATCGAAGGCGGATACCCTGTCTGTGGCGACAATGAGAAGAGTATCGCCCATTTCGTATATGTCCCTGACCTTTCCTCTCCCCAGGAGTTT
>JAPWUY010000212.1 GCA_028275295.1 Thermodesulfobacteriota bacterium
ACCTTCTCGCTCACCCATATACGGCTCAGGTGAAGGGTATCGGTTATCCTTGCCATTCTCACATCTGACCAGTCCGGCACATGGGCCAATGCGGCCTCTATGGCTGCCCTGTCGGAGTCGAGAGCTATGGGCAGCCTGGCACTCCTCAACACACCCGATGTGAGGGCATTGGTGTAGGTTGCCCTTAGGTCCACCTTTCTCATGAGCCTTCGGGTGGTGAGATCAGCCATACCGATGCCAGTTGCATTCCCATGGGAGGCAGGGGTAAGATCCAAGACAACTAGCGTCCTGTAGTCGGGCTTTCTGGGCCCCCCTTCCCTTCTCCACATGCCGATCACATTGGGATCCATGCCCGCCCCGCTTATGTCCTTCCCCATGCGATCCACAATGAGGACATCCAGATCCTCGACGGGGATCTTGGGGAATATTCTCCAAGCCTCTTCCAAAAGCCTCTCGTCCGTGGAAACGAAATCCCCTTTGCCCACAACCTCCACCTTCACGGTTCCCCCTTGAGGTCCCTCGAGAATCGCTACCCCCATGAGCACGGGAAGCCTCTCCAGGATTCTCTTCGCTGCTGGCACGATGGATCTTGCCAACCCCCTTGTATGGATTTCAGAGGCCCCTTCCTTTTTTCCGAGGCCCACGGCAAGCATCTTGCAAAGACCAGACTCCACACTGGCCCTGAATGCGGTATGGGGCTTCACCCTGTTGACCACAACTAGGTGATCCATATCCAGGGCATCTTTTGCAACGAGGACCTCCAAGCCTTGCTCCACCCTTCCCAGAGAGACCACTTCCATGCTCGACAAAATGGGGGCTCCAACACTCGACTCCGTCACCCCCAACTCCTCCAACACCCTGACTTGACCCTGAGCAGTGGCGCCTCCATGGGAGCCCATGGCGGGGATGATCGTGACCTGTGCTCCCAAGGCCTTCAGTTTTCCCACTACAGTCCTCACTATGGTGGCCAGATCATGTATACCCCTGGAGCCCACAGCCACTCCTATTCTTTGCCCCTGCCTCACTTGTTCCAGGCCAGGAAAGGTAGCGAGTCTCTCTTTTATTTCTGCCTCTATGTCCCGGATGGTCTCCACTTGGAACATCTGGTCGACGGCGAAAAGAAACGGGAGCTCTGTTCTTCCAAAGGACATCGCTATCTTCCTCCTCAATTGGCCATCCCCTCGTATTGGGCGTAGACCTCCTCGGTCACGGGGTAATGGGGCTCCTTTCCGTCCAAAACCCTCAGGATATCCTCGGCAACCAGGCTCATTCGGATGAGGCTCTCCTCTGTGTGGGCTGCACTGTGGGGTGTTGCTACAAAATTGTCCAGCCCCAGCAAGGGGTTGGAGGGAGAGGGCGGCTCTTCCTCGAACACGTCGGATGCTGCACCTGCTATTGCCCTTGTCTTGAGAACCTCTGCCAGATCCTCCTCATTCCAGATGGGACCCCTCGCCATGTTCACGATATAGGCGGTGGGCTTCATCAATTTGAGGAGCCTCGCATTCACGAGATGCCTTGTTGTGGGGAGAAGGGGAAGATTTATGGATATGAGATCCGACTCCTTGAACAGATCCTCCAACTCCTTCCTCTTTGCTCCCAGCTCATTTTCCACGTGGGGATACGAGCGCACATCGAAGTACAGTATCTCCATTTGGAACCCATGGCGGCATATCCTCGCTGTCTGCTGACCAATTCTGCCCATCCCCAGTATTCCTAGGGTCTTGCCATGGAGCTCCCTTCCGGTGAGCTCTCTTCTGACCCACCAGTTGCCCTCCCTGACCGCCTGATTGGCGAGAGTTATGTGTTTCGCCAGGGCGAGCGCTAGACCAACGAAGTGCTCGGCCACACTGACAGCATTTGCCTCTGGGGTATAGACCACCTTTATTCCCCGATCCCTCGCTGCCCTGAGGTCGATGTTCTCGAGGCCCACGCCATGTCTCCCTATGACCTTCAGTTTCGGACTGGCCTCCATGATCCTCTCGGAGACCCTTCCGTTGAACCTGATGATGATGGCATCGGCATCCCTCGCTAGTTTGACGAGCTCATCCTCTTCCAGGGAATGGGCGTAGAGGAGCTCGCACCTCTCTCTGAGAAGCCTCGTCCCCTCTTCATGTATTGGCTCGTAAAGGAGAACCTTGGGCTTGAGGTCCATGGAATCTTTCCTCCCTTGGGAGCTTGTTCACAATGGGATTATACCCTCGAGCCTCTCTTTCTCCCAAGACCCCAGACCAAGACTCTGCTAAAAGTCGCCTGGAACATCGAAGCCACAATTAGCAGGTATGGTCGGACAATGGGCCTCTCTGATGGGCCTTGGAAAGATGGTCCCGGGAGGGGGTCAAAGGGGAAGACCTCTTTTCCTCCAGAGGTAGTAAATGGCTGGGTAGATGAGGAGCTCCAGAAAAGTGGAGGTCACAACCCCTCCCACCATGGGAGCTGCTATGCGCTTCATCACATCAGCCCCTGTTCCGTGGCTGAACATGATGGGGACGAGACCTGCCAGGATCACGCTCACGGTCATTATCTTGGGTCTTATGCGCTTTACTGCCCCGTGCATTATGGCTTCCTTCAAGTCTTGAATGCTCCTGAGCCTTCCCTCTCGCTTCCATTGCTCATAAGAGAGTTCCAGGTAGAGGAGCATCACGACCCCTGTCTCAGCATCCAGGCCTGCCAGGGCGATGATGCCTACCCATACGGCAATGCTCAGATGATAGCCTAGCAAGTGGAGGAGCCAGAAAGAGCCCACCAATGAGAAAGGGACAGCGGCCAGGACAATGGCCGTCTTGGTCAAGGAGCGGGTATTCAGATAGATGAGTACGAATATGAGAAAGGCCGTGAGGGGGATCACCAGCTTCAGCCTCTCGTGAGTGCGGAGGAGATACTCGTACTCCCCGCTCCACTGGAGCCTGTATCCTGCAGGGAGCTCAAGAGCTGCTACTTTTCTCTTGGCTTCCTCCACGTAACCTCCTACATCGCGGCCCGCGAAGTCTATGAAAACATACAAGGCCAAGAGGCCCTCCTCGCTCTTTATGCTCGTTGGTCCTCGGGTTATTCGGATATCGGCGATCTGTCCCAGGGGAATCTGGGCAGGTCCCTGGGGAGTCGATGCCATGGAACCTGCTGGTTTGCCTCTGTCCATTCCCACTGGAACTAGAACTCTCCTCAATCGCTCCATGTCGTTTCTCAGCTCCCTCGGATACCTCACATTCACAGGGTAGCGTTCCCTTCCCTCTATGGTCGTAGTCACATTCATCCCGCCTATGGCCGCCTCCACCACTTCCAGAACATCCTCCACTCTCAGCCCATAGCGGGCAGCTTCCTCCCTCTTGACCAGGATATCCAGGAAGTAACCTGTCGTAGCCCTCTCTGCATAAACGCTCCTTGTTCCTGGGACCTCCTTCACCAGGCCCTCCAGGGCAATCCCTATCCTTTCCAGCTCCCCGAGATCCGGCCCCAATACCTTTATCCCTACAGGCGTCCTGATTCCCGTTGCAAGCATGTCTATCCTAGCCTTTATGGGCATCGTGAAGGAGTTGGCAACGCCTGGGATGCTCAAGAGATCGTTCATTTCCTCCACGAGCTTTTCCACGGTCATTCCAGGCCGCCATTGAGATTCGGGTTTCAGATTTATGACCGTCTCGAACATCTCCATAGGAGCTGGATCAGTTGCCGTCTCTGCCCTGCCCGCCTTTCCAAACACTTGGGCCACCTCCGGGATTCCCTTTAGAAGCTTGTCCTGAATTTGCAAGAGTTCCGAGGCCACGGAGATGGAAGCCGCGGGGACCGTAACTGGCATGTAGAAGAGGGTCCCCTCGTAAAGGGGAGGCATGAATTCCGATCCCAGTTTCTCGAAGGGGTAGAGGGTGGCCACCATGGCGGCCAGAGCCAAGAGGAGCAGGGTCTTTGGAAACCTCAGAGCTATCCTCGCTATTGGGCTGTAGAGCCAATGAAGAATGATGGAGAGGGGATTTTTCTCTTCAGGCCTTATCTTCCCCTTGATGAACAGGGTCATGAGCACAGGGGTCAAGGTCACAGCAAGCATGGAGGAGAACAACATGGCGAAGGTCTTCGTATATGCGAGGGGCTTGAAGAGCCTTCCTGCCTGTGCCTCTAAGGTGAAGACGGGGAGAAAACCCACTGTGATCACGAGGAGGGAGAAGAAAAGCGAGGGCCCCACCTCCTTGGCTCCGCTGATTATGGCCACCACTCTGCTTCCTGGACGGCCCTGGGCCTCCCATTCTTCGAGCTTCTTGTGGGCGTTCTCTACCATGATTATGGAGGCATCTACCATGGCCCCGATTGCTATGGCTATCCCACTCAGGCTCATGACATTGGAGGTAACACCGAGATAGTACATGCATATGAAGGACATGAGGATCGCTACTGGCAAGGTCAGAATGACCACCATGGCACTGGGAAGGTGGAAGAGGAAGACAAGGCAGACCACACTCACAGCTATGGTGAGTTTTATGATCTCCTCCCTCAGGGTGTCGATGGCCCTGTGGATGAGATCGGTTCTGTCGTACGTGACGACAAGTTCCACCCCCTTGGGAAGACTGGGCTGTATCTCCTTTTGGATTCTCTCTTTGACCCTTTCTATGACCTTGAGCACATTCTCGCCGAAGCGAACTATGACTATTCCCCCTACAACCTCACCCTTTCCATCCAAGTCCACAAGCCCCCTTCGGATTTCAGGGCCTATCTGGACTTTTGC
>JAPWUY010000213.1 GCA_028275295.1 Thermodesulfobacteriota bacterium
GCTCTCTGAGAGCCGCGCCATTGTGGAACTCAAATTCAGATAGCATCCATATGCCTGTATCATTGCATGCGGCGTCCACTACGGCTCTCAGATCCGTCGGAAGGGATTCGTAAGCCTTCTTATTGAAGATGAATTCAGCCAGACTTCCCGGCTCGTGCCAGCCAGGGTAATAGTAATATTTAGCTGCCTGGTGAAATCCCATACGGAGGTCATGATAGGGGCCCACCCATTCCGTGCCATCTATGGCTCCCCTTTCCAAGGCAGTGTAGATCTCCCCTCCTGCGAGAAGCACCACAGCAGCCCCTGCCTTAGCGTAGACCTTGCCACCCAACCCGGGTATCCGAAATTTCAGTCCCTTGATGTCCTCCATGGTCTCGATCTTCTTCTTGAACCATCCTCCCATCTGGACTCCCGTGCTCCCAGCCGGCCTGGGAACCACATTGAAAGGCGCGTAGGTCTCCTCCCAGAGCTTCAGGCCCCCCCTGAGACGATCCACGTGTACATTCCCTGGGCATTGAGGCCAAAAGGAACCGCACAGAAGTAAGCAGCGCTGCTTCCCGCTTCCACTGTGCCTTGAGAAACCGCATCGAAGGTATTGAGAGGCGGCACAAGCTCTCCCCCCGCATAGACTGTGATCTTGAGTCTTCCTTCACTGAGCTCCTCCACCCTCTTGGCAAATCGCTCGGCTCCGGTCTGGAGAATGGGAAGCCCTGGGGGCCACGTAGTAACCATCTTCCATTGAAAGCTCTTGCCCTGTGCCCATATGGTGGGCGCAGAGACCGTAACTGCGGTCGCAGCAGCAGCGCCTCCCATTACGGTCTTCTTCAAAAAGTCTCTCCTCTCCATGGACCACCTCCTCGGCATGTTTTGAGAAGTTTCTCCAAGTAAAGGCCATCCACTGAGTTCTGTCAAGATGAAAACCCCGCCAAGGAACTCCTTAATACCCGGCTATCTGCCGGGCTATCTGCTTAGAATGGCAAAGGAAACCACTCGGCGATTTTCTTGACATGGGCTCGAGGGCAATGTATAAAGATTTATCCTCGACTGTGCGCCACTGGATCTGTCCGAGACAGGGGAAGTGAGAGGGGTTCGTTTTGCGCGGAAATTGGGAGCGACCAGGATGGAGCCGAGTGCTTTTCCAGAAGGCTCATGAGGAGTAGCAGAGGGAAAGCTCGTGCCCATGAACTTGGAAGAAAGGGAGGTGATCTGAGGATTAAGAAGGCCGCATCTTTCTCTTGGAGAAGCACTTCTACAAGACCGAAGGACAAGGGGAGGTGGTCATGAAAAGATTTCTCGTTGCTGCGGTTTCTTTGGGATTGATCCTCACTTTTAGTCCATCACTGAGTTTCGGGGCCAAAGAAAAGAAGGGAGAAGCGTTCAAGTATGAGGACCCAATAGGTGTTGTGAAGATCAAGCCTGGGCAGCCCATCCACATCGCTTACTGGTTTGTGATCGCGGGGCCAGATGCCTCCCTAGGCATAGACACCAAGAGGGGGGTCGAGATAGCGATAGACGATAAGGGAGGGAAGCTTCTCGGCCATCCCATAAAGCTCACGGGGCAGGACAGCGGATGCAACGCTGAAGGGGGCCAAGCTGCGGCTACAAAGCTCGCCTCTGATCCCACGATAGTGGCAGCTATCGGTTCCAATTGCTCCAGCGAGGCGAGACCGGGAGCTCCCATTCTCTGGAAGGCTGGAATCCCCACGGTGTCCCCTTCCAACACTGCCCCCTACCTCACGGATCCCAAGAGGGGGCCCGAGTACGACGGTTACCTGCGCACCGCTCACAATGACAAAGTCCAGGGAGCTGTGGCGGCAGAGTTCGCCATAAAGAAGCTCGGTGTGAAAAGGGCAGCGACCATTCATGATGGGAGCGTCTATGCCGAGCAACTTCAGGCAGTTTTCGCTGAGACCTTCAAGAAACTGGGTGGAACCATCACTGCCCAGGAGGCAGTATCCCCAACGGACACGGACATGAGGCCCGTTCTCACGAGGATCGCAACTGGTAACCCCGAGTTCATCTATTACCCGATCTTCATAGCTGCTGGCGGCCATATAACAAGGCAAGCGAAGGAGATAGCAGGTCTGGAGAAGGTCTACTTGATGAGCGCAGACGGGACCTTCTCTCCTGACTTCTACAAGGCAGCGGGAGAAGCAGCAATAGGGATGTTCCATTCGAGTCCCGATTTCTCGGCCTTTGCGGAAGGATACAAGGATTTCTTGGCCAAGCACCAGAAAAAGTACGGAGAGAAACCCATAGCACCCTTCCATGCTCACGCCTACGATGCGGCGATGATGATCTTCGCGGCCATAGAGAAGGTTGCCAAGAAGGGGCCTGACGGAACTCTCTACATCGGCAGAAAGGCCCTGAGAGATGCCCTCTACGCCACGAAGAATTTCAAAGGGCTGACTGGGACCCTCTCCTGCGATCAGTATGGAGATTGTGCAGACCCACGCATAGCCGTGTACCAGACAACTGAGGAGAATGTTAAGAAGCTCGTGATGCCGGACAAGCCCTTCTGGAAGCCGTATTGAGCCTGCGGAAATGGCGCAGCTGGGGTCGGCATAGGTGGACCCCAGCTGCTTTTTTTGGAAGAGCCGTGAAGACCAGTTTCCGGGAAAAATTGACTCCAACGGATCTCATAATGTGGTCCATAGGTGGGATCCTGTTGGCCCTGATAGTGATAGGCTCATGGTCCACCCTCTCATCCGGCAAGTACAGTGCCAGGCACTGGCTCGACTTCACCATATTCGGTCTCGCCCAGGGAAGCATCTATGCCCTGATAGCACTGGGGTACACCATGGTCTATGGGGTCCTTAGGATGATCAATTTCGCCCATAGCGAGGTCTTCATGAGTGGCCCCTACACGGCCTACTTTGTGGCGGCCTTCTTCCACACAAGCGGCCTTTTGGATTCACATCCCCTATTGAGCATGTTGGTGGTTCTCCTGGTCTCAATGACCACATCGACATTCGTGGCCTACCTTTTGGAGAGAATCGCCTATAGACCCCTGAGGACCGCTCCCAGGCTCGTCCCCCTGATCACGGCAATAGGGGCCTCCTTCTTCCTCCAATATACCTTCAGAGGACTCTATGGCTCGGGTTTCCAGGCCTATCCAGTGATAAAGCCCCTCGAGCGTCACTGGGAGATCCTGGGTTTGAGGATCCTAGGTTTCCAGGTAGTGATAATCGTGGCAGCCGCTGTGATGATGATGGCCCTCTACCTCTTCGTCCAAAAGACCAAAACCGGCAAGGCATTGAGGGCAGTATCGGAGGACAAGGAGACAGCGGCCCTCATGGGCATAGATGTGGACAGGATGATCTCCATCACCTTCATCATCGGAGGTATGGCAGCGGGAGCTGCGGGAGTTCTCTATGCTCTCATGTTCAAGCAGGTTCATTTCTTCATGGGGTTCATCCCTGGGATAAAAGCTTTCACAGCTGCTGTCCTTGGTGGTATAGGAAACATCCCCGGCGCCATGCTGGGCGGTATCTTCTTGGGGTTCATAGAGTCTCTGGGGCCCAGTCTCTTTCTCGATGGTCTGGGAATTGTGGCGCCATATCAGCTCAAGGATGCAATAGCGTTCACGATGCTGGTTCTGGTATTGATCTTCAGGCCAACAGGGATATTGGGTGAGAGGCTTGCAGTGAAGAAGGCCTGATGGGGGATGAGGAGTTGGCGAGGAGAAAGGTCAGGAGGGGAAAGAGGGTAATCAAAAGTGGCCTTGTAGCAGGAGGCGTGGCGGTCCTCGTGAGCCTCATAGGGATGGTAGAGGCATTCGGCCAGAGGTACATAGTAGCCGATATCATCTCCATAGGCCATGCCCTCCTCCTGGGCATTGGGGTCCTCGCTGGGTATCTCGTGGCCAGGGAATCCAGGAGCGGTTTGGCGTTTCTGGGGGCTGTGGGGGCAGGAGGAATAGCAGGGGCCGTTTTGTGTCTTCTTGTGGTGGTGGGGAATCTCATCCCCTTGAGGCGGGTCTTCATAAATGCCTCTCCAGTTCTCTTCGAGCTTCTCACCTTGGGGCAGGGGAACTGGGGCATAGGGATCTTGGTTCTCCTGGGATGCGGATCCGCAGCCTGGGGGGGAGCCATGGCCGTCTTTCCCCAAAAGTATCGAAAGGCAGCTATCAATGCTGTGGGATGGGTTGTGACCCTGGGGGTGCTTCAGGATCTCGTTCGGCCCCTTCTGGCAGCTTGGGGACCCGTAGCCGACTTCTCCGAGCTGGTATTCGAGGCAAATGGCCTCACAGTGGAAGGTGCGCTGGGGACAATGGTAGCAGTTGCCCTCGGGACTCTCTTCTGGAGAGGCAAAGGGGAGAGATTTCGTGAAGCGATGCAGGGCCTCAATCCCGCAACGAGAAAGGCCCTCAGGGTGGGGTGGGTCGCACTGGTTCTGGCGATACTTCTGGTCTTGCCCCAGATTCTCGGGCTTTTTTTGAGCGAGGTCCTCACGGTCGTGGGGCTATACGTGCTTTTGGGATTGGGACTCAACATAGTTGTTGGGTTCGCAGGCTTGCTGGATCTGGGTTACGTGGCCTTCTTCGCCATAGGGTCTTACACAGTTGCTGTGCTCACATCCCCTGAGCTCGGATTCTTCAATCTGACTTTCTGGGAGGCCTTGCCTGTAGCCATAGCACTGGGGGTGGTATCAGGAGTTCTCCTCGGGATACCAGTCTTGAAGATGAGGGGAGACTA
>JAPWUY010000214.1 GCA_028275295.1 Thermodesulfobacteriota bacterium
TCCTGTACAGGAGGAGGATCTGGTCCATGGCATTGGGAGCTCTGGGGAGAGATCCCGCAGGATTCCAATTGGCCATAAGGTTGTGCGCTGCCTTCCTTCCAGCCGCCCTTTTGGGACTTCTCTTGGAAAGGACCATAAAGCACTATCTTTTTGGCCCATGGCCCATCGTGGTCGCATGGTTCGGAGGAGGCCTGGGGATCTTCCTGGTCTCGAGGATCGTGCCCAAAAGGGGCAGACCCATGGAAGAGCTTCAGTTGAAGGCGGCCTTGCTTATAGGGCTTTTTCAGTGCTTGGCCATGTGGCCTGGGGTAAGCAGGAGCCTCGCGACCATTGTGGGAGGCCTCCTCTGTGGTCTGTCAATGAAAGCTGCCGTGGAGTTCAGCTTTCTTTTGGGCCTGGTGACCCTCGCTGCAGCGAGCCTCTTCGACCTGGTCAAGCACTGGTCAGTGATGGTGGAGTTCCTGGAGCTAGCTCCCATGGCAATGGGCTTTCTCTCTTCGATGATCTCGGCCGTTGTGGCTGTGAGATGGATGGTGGGATACCTGGAAAGGCATGGTCTGGAGATTTTCGGCTACTACAGGATCGGGATAGCCTCAGCAACGGCTTTCCTCTTGTTGGCAGGGATCCTGTGAGGCCATGAGTTCTCCACTCTTTTCTCTTCCCTTGACAAGGTCCATGGGCGTGCTTACTCATAGCATGAAAGCAAATGGGGCGCGCCCTCGATGAGAAAGGAGGGATGGAGATGGCTGTGATAAGATTTCAAAGACCGATGAATGACATTTTTGCCGAGATGGAAAGGCTCAGAAACGAGATAGACAGGATATTCCAGGAAGGATTTGGTGGGGTGTTCACAAGGGAAAGGACCGGGGTATTTCCTCCAGTGAACGTCTATGAGGACAAGGACCGTTATGTTCTCACTGCGGAACTTCCTGGGGTCAAGCCAGAAGATGTGGAGATTACCGTGACCGAGGAGTCAGTCACCTTGAGAGGCCAGCGGAAGCAAGAAGATGGCGGGGAAAAGGCCAATTACCACAGAAGAGAGAGGGAATACGGTTCTTTCCGCAGGGTAGTGAGCCTGCCCGACAGGGTGGATCCCAACAAGGTCGAGGCAACGAGCCGTCACGGTATCCTGTATGTGACCCTTCCCAAGGCTGAGGACGTGAAGCCTAGACAGATAAAGGTGAAGAGCGCTGACTGATTCCCAGACATAGGGGAGGTGAGGGAAATGACGGAGAAGGAACTGAGACCCACCGAGAAGAAAGAGGCCGCAAGGACTAGGGCCGAAGGGACAAGGGGCGTGCCCTACTTTTCCCCGGCCGTGGACATATACGAGACAGAGGGCGAACTGGTGCTTCTGGCTGATATGCCTGGGGTTGACAGCTCAGCAGTTGAGATAGACTTGAAGGACAATGTCCTGACCTTGCAGGGCCATGCCCTTCAGACCCACACTGAGGGGATGACACCAGTGTACCGGGAATACAGGGAGGGGGGCTATTACAGGCAATTCGTGCTCTCGGAGATAGTGGACCAGGAAAAGATAAGCGCTGAGATGTCCCACGGGGTTCTCAAGGTCATCATGCCAAAGGTGACCAAGGCCAAACCCCGCAAGATCCAGGTGCGTTCAGCCTGATGGTCATATCGTCGGGGAGGGATGCGCAGTTGCCCTCCCCACTTTTCCCCCGTGGCATTCCTCCCAAGGGTGATTTTTGGGAAAAAAAGTGGACGAGCTAAGCCCGCCCCATTCACAATCCGCGGAAAGTTTTGGCTAAGTCCATGGGATGTTGGGAGACGCCCGGAACTGGAAGGGGAAACGATCTCCGGTTTCAGTTTTGGCCCGGATCTTGCTTTTACTAAACAGATGGGGCCTGAGGCCTTGGGGCTTTGGCCCTCTAAGTCACTGGCTTTCTGGGACAATTAGGGCGAGGGGGCTCCAATTGGGGTGCGGAAGAGAAGTTCTTATCGGAGTCAGATATTGCGGAGGATGCAACCCTTCCTATGATCGGACCGAGGCTGTGGAGGCCCTTGCCCGCGAGATAGGCTTCAAGCCTGTCAGGTACGACAACCCAGGTATAGTGGCGCTCGTCGTTGTATGCGGATGTCCCACTTCCTGTCCCCTCGAGAAAGACGAGAGGGGAACATCTTGTCCCACCTTCGTCATGAGGGGAGAGGAAGATGTGGCTGAGGCTCGAAACTGGCTCGCTGCCTTGCTGAGGGGGCCTTGATGGTGCCCGGAATCCTGAGTTTTGGCTTGTGGAACTCTTCCCGCAAATGGGGGAGGGTCAAGGGGTCTCCTCCTCCAATTTCAGGCCCTTGGGGATGGGAGTTCCACTATAGTAGAGGTTTCCATCTTCGTCCTGAGCAAATTTCCCGAGGGCTATATCCTCGATGGTCCTCGGAAAGACCACCCAATCTCCCCTCTCCTTGAGCCTCTCTTGATTGAGGCTTTCGGCCTTTAGCAGATCCTCCTCTCTTTTGAGGTCCCAGGTGTCAAGAAGCACCACCTCTACAGGCGGAGATATCATCAAGAGCCTTCCCTCATCCACGAGAGGCTCCACTATGTGGGTGGAGGCCCTGAGGTACTTCTCCCCCGCCAAAATTGCATCCCTGACTGCGTGATCTCCAGTGAATCTTCTTCTCCCATCTTCTCTCTCGATGGAGAGGTCCGCAGGATGCACATTGACGGCCAAGAAAGCTTCCATGATGGGCGCTGTAGCTATGCTCATGTACCCGCCAAAAGCTGCCACCTTGGCCCCGAAAGGAGACAGGGCCCTCACGGTCTCGCGGTCGAACTCCTCCCTAGCCCCCATATCCCTTCGAGAGACCCCTCTTCTCTTGCAGAACCCTTGGAGATCCCTTATCACCACCGGAATATCGAATTCCTTTCCTATTAGGGGCGCATTGCTCTCTGCCCTGTCCGAGAAGAGGGCCACTACCACGAAGGGAGAAGAGCCCATCGCCTTCTCCAGTCTCTTCTGGTGCTCGACTATCTTTCTGATATTGGTCCCAGACCCCGACATGAATCCCACTACCTTCATGGGCCCCTGGGATGGATCGTGAAGCTTCCTCAAACTCATCACAGGCCCTCCAGTCCCCTCATTGGTTTCCAAATGGCCTTTGCCTCCCGCAGTCAGGACAGGTCCAAACCACCTGATTGCAAGTCATTCCCCACAGGTTCTCCTCCATGCAAGAGGAACACATCCTGAATCCGCATGGGCACCTCCAGCAAAATGGCCTATATTGGCCACAAAACGGACACACGCAGTCCCTTTTGACCCTCCCCTTTCTCGTGGAATGGCCGTGATAGCCGTCCATTGGACCCTCGCCCCCCTTCCTCAGTGAGAAGCCTTGAGACCGCAGATCCTACAACATCCATCCTCCCCTATAGTGCCCACACAGCTCTCGTCGGGGCACGGAATCCTGTCGCTCAAATCCAAGGCTTCCTCTTCCTCATCCTCCGATGCCTCGATATCTCCAGACCTCTCCCCTTCATCCTGTGCAGGAATCTCTCCTCCCCCCAGTCCGCACACCCTGCATCTGCCATCTGGCCCCAATGACCCAATGCACGACTGGTCAGCACAAGGAACTCTCTCCTCATCCTCCAGGATATCCTCCTTCTGAGCCTCCAGAAGCCTCAGTTCGTCCTCCAACTTGCTCCAAAATCCGGCCTTCTCTTCTCCCCTCATGGGCCCTTTTTCCCTTCCTTCAGCTTGCCTGCTATTTTTCTCAATCTCCCGATAACCCTCTCCTTCCCTACGAGCACCAACACGTCGAAAAGGCCAGGTCCCACGGTCTGTCCCGTCACCGCTGCCCTTATTGCGTTGGTTATGAGACCAACTTTCACTGACCACTCGCTAGCTGAATCTCGAATCACCCTCTCTACGGCCTCGGGATCGAATGACTCCAAGGCCTCTAGTCTCGATGCAATTTCCTCCAGCCAATGGGGGATGCTCTCGTGAGCTGTGAGGTTCTTCCAAGCCCTCTCGTCTATGGGATATTCATCTGAAAAATAGGCCCTCCCCTGGGTGGAGAAGTCCTCCAGTGTGAAGAACCTAGCCCTTATCAGGTCCACGGTCCTCATAAACCAATCGCGTCTTTCGGACTCGTATGAAGGATCCCATAGACCCTTGGCCTCCAGTTCCGCCTTTACATGGGGCACGAGATCCTCGAGGGCCATCGTCCTTATGTAGTGGGCATTGATGTTCAGGGCCTTGGGGTCTGCTATAAGCCTCGGGTCCTCTGGATCGTAGTTGAAGATGGAATTTGACCTCGAGAGCCTCTCCAGGGAAAAGGCCTCTATGAGCTCTTCTCTGGAGAGGATTTCCCGGTCGTCTCCGGGTGACCATCCCAAAAGGGCTATGAAGTTACAAAATGCCCAAGGGAGAAATCCCTTCTCCTTGTAATATCGAACCGTGACGACGTCCCCGTGGATTCTCTTGGAAATCTTTCTCCTCTTGGGATCCAGGGTAAGGGAGATGTGGGCAAAAAGGGGCACCTCCCACCCAAGGGCCCGATACAGAAGGACCTGTTTCGGCGTATTGGCCCTGTGGTCCTGGCCTCTTATGACGTGGGTGATTCTGTCTCTGTGATCATCCACCATGTTGGACAAGAGATACACTGGGCTTCCATTGGACCTCAGGATCACAAAATCCTCTATATCCCTGTAAGCCCTCTCCTCTAGTCCGAAAACTGCGTCCTT
>JAPWUY010000215.1 GCA_028275295.1 Thermodesulfobacteriota bacterium
GATCCTTTCCAGGTGCGTTACCTGCTGTGGTTGCAGGGAGTATTGTCCCAAGGGGGCAGACCCATACGATCTCATTGTCAGGGCCCAGGAGAGGTTCGCTTCCTTCAAGGCCCACGAGAAGGATGTTCTGGCCATGGAGCTCGTCTCCCAGATTCCCTCTCAGATCATTCCCGGAGATCCCGAAAAACCAGCCCTCTCCCTCTGTGTGATGGAAAGGCAGCTCCCAGAGGGGACTGTTCAGAGCAAGCTCTTCGAGGGACTGACCATAGTGAAGGGAGGGGAATATTTCTGCCTCATTGGCTGGGTGCATCAGGGAAAAGAGAGCCCCATCCGAAACGGTGCCAAGAAGTTCATAGACACCCTCGCCTCCGTGGGAAAGGAAATGGTCTTTCTCCACGACGATTGTTACGCCATGGTGCACGTGAAGGTGAGGGATTATGGGATCGAGGTCCCTTTCCGCTACATGCACATATTCGAGTATCTGAGGAACTATCTCAGGGACAATGCGTCCCAGCTGAGAAAGCTGGGAATCAAGGTGGCCTATCAGAGGCCATGTGCTTCCCGGTTCACCCCGGAGAAGGATGCTTTCCTCCAAGAGATATTCGAGCTCATTGGGGTCGAAAGACCCAAAAGGAATTACGAGGGCGAGAAGGCGCTCTGCTGTACAGCCCCCATAATCAGGGTCTTCCCCGAGCTAGCTCAGGAAGTCCAGGAAAAGAACATTAGGGATGCCATAGACAGTGGAGCCCAGGCCCTAGTCACCCTGTGTCCCATATGCGATAGGATTCTCAGGAGACCTACTGAAGCCTTTGGCCTCAAGAAGATCTACATAACGGACCTTTGCCGAATGGCATTGGGGGAGCTCACCCTTTGAAAAGGAGGATCCCATGTGGGCCCTGAGATATGATCCCGAAATTTGCAGAGAGTGTCCCTCCCCTAGATGCCTGCTCCAATGTCAGTACATGGAGATGGGGGAGGAGGAAGCGAGGGGAGAGATCCTGAAACTATCGAGGGGGGAGGACTCTAGGGTCCTCGAGAAGTGCATGACCTGTTACGGCTGTGAGGAGTATTGTCCTTACGGCAACCATCCTTACTTCCTCATATGCGAGATGAGGGAGAAAAGGGGCATTTACACCGCCCCAAGGCCCATAACCAATCAATGGATAAACATGACCCAGATGCAGGGAAGGGCCCTCATAGGAAAGGTGGGCGAGGTCGTCCTCTCGTCATGTCTTCTCCCATCCTTGGGCACCATGGCATCCACTGGAGAGATCTTCTCCCAGATCTCATCCTCGATGGTCTTTGGGGCGGAGTTCATGTGTCCTGCTGTGCACACCCATTTCGCCAAGATGTCCGTTGTGAAGGAGAGGCTTCCGCAGGTGCTGGACAATTTCAGAAAGCTTGGGGTCAAGAGGGTCATATGCCTCCACGATGAGTGCTATGGGACTTTCACAACCCTGGCTAAGGCTTACGGAATTGAGGTGCCTTTCGAGCCCGTGTATTACATGGACTTTTTGCTGGAGAGGCTCGAGGAACTCAAGCCCAAGATCACCCCTTTGAATATCACGGCGGTGTATCAGCGTCCTTGCTCCAACAGGTGGATTCCGGAGAAGCAGGATGTCCTGAGAAGGATCTTGGACCTCTTGGGTGTGAGGCTTTTGGACAGGAATCATCAGGGTGAGAGGAGCCTCTGTTGTGGGGGAATTCTCAGGCTCGTTGGCGGATACAAACTGGCAGATGAGATTCAAAGGCGAAACATCGCTGATATGGCCGATACCGGAGCCGATTACTGTATCTTCAATTGCCCGGCTTGTCAGGAGACTCTGGGGAGCAAGGTGGCCAAAGCTGGTCTCAAACCCATTCACATAATAGATCTGTGCAAGATGGCTCTCGGGGAGATTTCCCAGGAGGAGGAGTGAGATGGGAGACATACTCGGTTCCCTGAGGGAGATAGTGGGGGAGAGGTGGGTATCGGATCGTCCTGAGGAGCTCTGGTATTACTCCCGTGATCCAGGGGTATTGGAGCCCCACAGGCCCGATTACGTGGTGGCTCCGGACAGCGTGGAGCAAGTTCAGAAGATAGTCCAGCTAGCAGTTAGGGAGAAGGTGCCCGTGGTTCCCATGGGGAATGCCATGGCCCTCACAGGTCTAGTCATCCCATTGAAGGGCGGGATAGTTGTTGACATGAAGAGGATGAACAGGATCCTCGAGGTGAACGAGAGGGCCAGGTATGCAGTGGTGGAAGGAGGGACCTCTCAAGGGGCCCTCAAGGCGTACCTCCAGGACCACTATCCCCATCTGAGACACAGTCTTCCCGATGCACCGGCGGCCACCACGATCGCAGCCAATGTGGCCTTGCACGGCCAAGGAAGGCTGACTCAGCAGTACGGGTTCAACTCCGAGATGGTCTGTGGGCTCGAGGTGGTTCTGCCCACAGGGGAGGTATGCAGGATAGGATCCCCGTCTTTGGGGCCTTATTGGTTTTCAAGGAGCCACACTCTTCCTGACCTTTCCGGTTTGTTCTTGGGGTGGCTTGGGACAACGGGCATAATCACCAAGGTTGGCATAAGGCTCTATCCCAACAAGAAGCTGAGGGACCTGGAGATCTTCGTCACGGACATACCTGAGCTTGTGCCCGAGGCCATCTACAGACTCACCCACCTCGAGCTTCTCGAGGATATAACGGCCTGGTTTCAACCCAAGCCCCTCATGTTCAAGGACAATTACCATGTGACCATCTATTTTACGGGCGACACGGAGGAGGAGCTCGAGTTCAAGAGGAAGATGGTTTGGGGCTGCCTCCAGGAGTTCATAGACTCCAAGGATGGTGGCTTTATGGGAGTGGATCCATTGAAGCCACAGCTTCTGGAGATGCCCCAGAGGAGCGTGGCAGAGTTCGCAGATGTGCCCAGGGGTGGGGGATTCGAGTATTCTGGCCCCATAACCTTGGTGGAACATTTCCCCAAGTACGCGGAGAAGGTGGTCGAGCTCGCCCGGAAATACGACCTTCTCTACTCGGGCATGGCGAGGGTGATATCCGGTGGCCATGCCATGATGTTCGCCATCTCATTCGCCTTCAACCGGGCAGATAGGGACATGATGGAGAGGGTGAAGAAGGCAATGGACGAGGCAACGGAGTTTGCCCTTCAGATGGGATCGATCCCGTGGAAGCCAAATTTCATGGAGCAGAGGATGATCCTGGAGAAGATGGATCCCGTGACCCGGGAGCTCATCCATAGAATAAGGAGACTCATGGATCCCCACGGCATCATGAACCCGGGCAACTGGGAGGTGCAATGATGGAATACATTCGTTCCATAGAGCACAAGGAGGTAGTCCATAGGTGCTTTCGGTGCGGATACTGCAAGTTCCCCAGGGATTACGTGGATTTCAACTGTCCCTCCTACAAGGTCTTCGGGTGGGACACATACGCCCCAGGTGGGAGGATGTGGCTTATAAGGGCTTGGCTCAAGGGGGAGATAGAGACGAGCGATCGCTTTGCCGAGATCCTTTATTCCTGCAGTGCGTGTGGAAACTGTCAGGAGCACTGTCCTTTTCCCCGCTTCAGCAATGCTCTCCTGGATGTCTTCGAGGAGGTGAAGGCGGAGCTCGTGAACGATGGCAAGATCCCTCCCCCTGTGAGGGACTATTTCAAGGCCATTTCCGTAAACGGCAATCCCTACAAGTTGCCCAGGGAGGAAAGGGGGAAATGGGCTCAAGGCATAGGATTGGAGCGTTACTCGGGCCAGGAGTTTCTGCTCTATGCGGGTTGTGTGGCCTCCTATGACGAGGTGGGGCAAAAGATGGCCAGGTCAGTGGCCAAGGTCCTCCTGTCAGGGGGGCTATCCATGGGCATATTGGCAGAGGAGGAATCCTGCGATGGTGCAGAGGTGAAGGTCTTGGGGGAGACCGAGCTCTTCAAAGAGCTTGCCCGGGAGAACATATAGAAGTTCAGAAAAAAAGGGGTGACAAAGATCATAACCATGGATCCCCACGCCCTTCATGTGTTCAGGAATTTCTATCCAGCCTTGGGGGGAAGGTTTCAGGTATACCACTACAGCGAAATACTCGCTGGGCTCATCAAAGAGGGGAAAGTGAGGCCTGGAAGACTAGAGGGGAGAGTGACCTATCACGATCCATGTTACCTGGGGAGGCACAACAAGATATACGGCGCGCCTCGCCGGATCCTCAAGGCCATAGAAGGCCTGGAACTCGTGGAGATGAGAAGGAACAGGGAGAACTCCTTTTGCTGTGGAGGCGGAGGGGGGAATTTCTTCACGGACATATTGGGAAGGTTGAGCCCGAGACCAAGCAAGATCAGGTTCGAGGAAGCAACTGTTACGGGTGCAACCATTCTGGCAGTAGCGTGCCCCCTGTGCGCGAAGATGCTCACCGATGCTTGCAAGGAGCAGGGAGAGGCTGCCTCCTTGGAGGTGATGGACTTGGCCGAGGTCGTGGGGAGATCCATGGGGATTTCTCCCCCCTAGACCCATAGTAAGTCCCAATCGCATCCAAATCCTCCCGGATTTCTTGGCCCAAGTGAGTCCTGCGGGGCCAAAAAGTGAGACTCACTGGTCCGATTTTTGCTAAACTCTGAGGCGAGAGCTCTCCACCATCCACCGCAATCATCTCGGCCCGGAGGGGAAGGCATTGGTCCTTTCTGGAAATTCGCCTCAGGACCCTGAGGAGAGG